>CAZILI010000027.1:0-18187 GCA_964539965.1 uncultured Burkholderiales bacterium
CACAAGTGGTTTAGCAGGTGCCAATGCCGCGGGAACAAAGTAGAACGTCGGTTGATCGCGCATCTAATCTCAGTCCAATCGTACCGAGATATCCAGCGTCGATTCAACGATCAAGGAACAGATTCCGTGCGCGCTGATATCTACTGACTTTCAAGAAAGATGAGTGAAGCGGAGTACCATCGGCGTCCGGCGAGACAATGCCAGGAGCATTGCACTCTCTTTCGCTTAGATCTTTTTCGTTTTGCTCTCCTTGGTTGTGCTCACTTAATTCAATCTTCTAATTGACTCTCTTTATTCAGTCTCATTCTTCTACTACCCCGCGCAAATGACAAGGGAGGTTCCATGGTGACAGCGGCACAGGTGAAATCTGCATTGCCCAAAATCGAGAAGTACGTAACCGAGGCAATGAGGAAAACCGGCGTTCCAGGGGTAGCCATCGCCGTTGTCTTTGAGGACCGCGTGGCATATCTCAATGGATTTGGTGTATGCGAAGTCGGCAAGAAAAGGAGTGTGACGGCAGAAACGGTTTTTCAGATTGCCTCGATGTCCAAGCCCATGGCGGCCACCGTCGTCGCCGCCTTGGTCAGCGACAAATTGGTCACCTGGGACACGCGAGTGAGTCAGTTGGATCCCTCCTTTCAACTCATGGACGCCTACCCTACCAGTCAAGTGACAGTTCGCGATTTGTTTTCCCATCGCAGCGGCTTGGGCGGCAATGCTGGCAATGATCTCGAATTGCTGGGGTATGACCGTGAGACCATTTTGCATCGGTTGCGCTTTTTGCGCCCTGCAAGTAGCTTCCGCTCTGCCTACGCCTACAGCAACTTTGGTTTAACCGCGGGCGCAGTCGCGGCCGCGAAACCCTCGGGTAAAGCGTGGGAAGTGGTAGCAGAAGAGAAGATTTACCAACCGCTCGGCATGAGCTCCACAAGCTCGCGCCATTCGGATTTTCTGAAACGCGCGAATCGCACTACGCTGCATGTTCGTCTTGATGGAAAGTGGACTGCTGCGGTAAAGCGCTTACCAGATGCGCAATCACCCGCGGGCGGTGTCAGTTCCAACGTCAAGGATCTCGCCCAGTGGATGCGCCTTGTGCTCTCTGGAGGAAAATTCAATGGTGCACCCTTGATTTCCGAGGCGGCGATAAGTCAGACACATTCCCCCATCATTTATCGCGGTCCTCACGTCATCACCGGCAATCCCTCCTTCTATGGACTGGGTTGGAATATCGACTATGGTTCTGAGGGTACGATCCAATGGGGCCACGCGGGTGCCTTTTCGGCAGGCGCACACACCTTCGTCGGCCTAATTCCTTCCGAGCAGTTAGGCATCGTTACCCTCACGAATGGATTTCCCATTGGCGTGCCCGAGGCGATCGCAGCGTCTTTTTTTGATTTCGTTCACTACGACAAAGCGCAGCGCGATTGGTTGGATGCTTACTACAAACTCTACGACAAGTGTTTTGGACCATTCTCCTATGCGACCCTAGTCAAAACGTACTCCAAACCCCCCGCCAAGCCCTCCCCAGCCCTGCCAAAGAGCGCATACATCGGTACCTACACAAACGACTATTTCGGCAATGCCAACATAATCGAAAGCAGTGGCGGACTGGCGCTGCAGCTCGGTCCCAACAAAATCACCTTTCCCTTAAAGCACTACGATCGAGACCATTTTGTCTACTATCCCTACGGCGAAACACCCGGTATGCCGGCGGCAGCGACATTTTTGATTTGCGCAAACCAGAAAGCCTCCCAAGTCACCCTCGATGATTTGAATAGTGACGGGCAAGGCGTTTTGACGCGAGTGACCCCAGCGCGCTAATTGGTTCGCTTTCGGTTTCGCAACGACCGAGCGAACCACGTGGCGCTCCTATTGCAGGGTGTTCGCTATTTGTCGACGCGGAGGCGATTGCGGGGGATCTACAGCACGGACGAGCGCGTGAGCAAACTCCTCGAGTTTCTCGCGATGTCGATTTGACTTGATCTCCGCCTCGGAGAAGCCGACCGAGGCGACCGGGGTCTTGCCGCAAAGGCGCGCCATCTCGGCGAGCACCGGTTCGGCGTCTTTCCCTCCGGAGGTGCAGAAGAACGCCACGCGGTTGAGTTTGGACCGGTTCTTCGCGAGAAATGTGCGTACTGGGCCCGACACGTGCGCCACCCAAACCGGCGTTCCGACTATGGCCAAGTCGTACAGTAGAGGATCGTTGTTGAGCGGGCCGATCGCTGGCCTGCGCTCGATCCAACCGTCTAACGCGCAGCGCAGCAGGCCGAGCGGACCAAATCGCGCCTTGACGGATTTGATTGCCTCGACGTCGCAACTACAGGCTTGGGCCAACTCGCTCGCTACCTGTGCCGTGTTGCCGGAGCGCGAGTAGTAGACCAGAAGGATCTTCTTCACTCGAGGCTCGACGGTGCCTAGCTCACCTTCCAACTGCCATCGGGTTGGCGGCAGGCGGTTCCGTATACGGCTTCTTTCTTGCCGCCGATAAGCGAATCCACGGTGTATTCTCGGCAGGGCCCACTGGTGGCGTCGTAAGTCTTCGTCGGTGTCACGCTGTACTGATGGCCTGTATCGGGGTTGCGCCAGGTCGACGCAACTCCGGTGCGTACCGACTCGAGGGTCGCCGACGTTTTCAGACGGTCGGTCTCATCCATGGAGCGACCGACCGCACCCCCCACAGCCGTACCCGCGATGGTGCCGACGATGATAGCCGCCGTTCGACCGTGGCCGCGGCCTATCTCCGAACCGAGCACGCCGCCGAGCACGCCGCCGATTACCATTCCGGCCTGCTCCTTCGTCGGGGGCGTCGCGCAACCGGCCACGAGGAGAAACAAGATGAGACCGCATATCGACTTGAAAGCGCGCATATTCAGTCCTTTCCGATTCATGGTCTAACTGACAAGAAGACTATATGTGACTCGGTGCGGTGCCTGTTGATCTTGATCAAGCTTGTGTGCGCAGATGATGGGGTTGATTTTTCTCAAACAAGATTGTCTTGGCACGGCTAGTCTTGTGCGTACTGCAGAATAGTGGGCATCAAGCGTCAGATGACTCCTCCGCGGCCGGCGATGCTGAGTGAAGGGAGTGCGAAATCCGAGGCGCCTTTTGACGGCCGGCGCACGCGCGTTCTGATACTTGGCGCGGCCGGTCGGGATTTTCACAACTTCAACATGGCGTATCGTGAAGATGCCGGCGTAGAGGTCGTCGCCTTCACGGCCACTCAGATTCCTGGCATAAGCGAGCGACGCTATCCTGCCTCTTTGGCGGGGCGCCTCTATCCAGCGGGAATACCAATCTACGAGGAAACGCAGCTCGAAGAGCTTTGCCGGAGGTTTCAGGTAGAGCAGGTCATATTCGCCTACAGCGACGTGACACACGAGCACGTCATGCATCTCGCGTCGCGCGTACTGGCTGCGGGCGCAGATTTCACGTTGCTCGGGCCCGATCGCACGATGCTGCGATCGAAGCGGCCCGTGATTGCAGTCTCAGGCGTGCGCACCGGTTGTGGAAAATCACAGGTCGCGAGATGGTTGTCCAGACGGCTACGCAGCTTAGGCAGGCAGACCGCCGTCATTCGTCATCCCATGCCTTACGGCGAGCTAGAACTCGAGCGGGTGCAGCGATTCGCGTCTCGCCTGGATCTCGTTGCAGCTCGCTGCACCGCGGAGGAGCGCGAAGAGTACGAACCGCACGTTGCGGTCGGCAACATTGTCTATGCGGGCACGGACTATGGAGAGATTCTGCGTTGCGCTGAAAGCGAGGCGGAGATCATTGTGTGGGACGGTGGAAACAACGACTTCCCTTTCGTTCGGCCGGACTTGCACGTTGTGGTCGTAGACGCGTTGCGGCCCGACCAGATTGTCACGCATCACCCCGGAGAGGCGGTCGCTAGGATGGCCGACGTCGTCGTCGTCAACAAAGTCAACGCGGCATCACCGAGAGCTACCGAAGCGATCACCGAACAGATGGGCGCGTTGAATCCCCGCGCTACCCTCGTGCGCGCCGCCTCGATCCTGCAACTCGACAGTCCGGAGCGGGTTCGCGGAAAGCGAGCGCTGGTGGTCGAGGACGCCCCGACGCTGACCCACGGCGGAATGGCCAGCGGCGCGGGCTACGCAGCGGCCGTGGAGGCAGGCGTTGGGGAGATCGTCGATCCGCGCCCGAGCGCGCCCCCCGAGCTCATCGCCTTGCTCAATCAGTATCCGCACATCGGTAAAGTACTGCCGGCGCTCGGCTACAACGCGAGACAACTAGGTTGGCTGGAAGAGACGATCAACCGAGCAGACGCCGACGTTGTGATCAGCGGTACGCCGCTCGACCTGGCCGCGTTGGTGAAGCTGAACAAACCGGTACTGCGAGTTCGTTACGAATTCGCCGAAGTGGGCGGGTCCGTCTTGGAGCACGCGTTGACCGCCTTTCTGACAACTCCGTCCCCGCGGCATTAGCGTCGACCTAGTTCACAAGGCGAGACTGCGGATCGCAAGGTGCTTTGACCAAGGTCAAGGCGGGTCACCATCAACGAGGCCAGAATTGATCATTTTCGTCAAATCATTCTCGGCATGGCGGCGCTCGATGCGCGAGGCCGGGATGACAGGAGCTTTGCATGAATGATCAATTGCCGCAGGTCGGCGCGCCCGATCCAGAACTGAAGACTTCACCCATCATCGATGAGTACGATGAGATCTCGTTAGACATGGAGCTGGAAGCGGGTGCTTGCTACTTCAATGACATCGCGTATTCGATCGGTCAGTATGTGCGCAGCGGTGACGAAGTGCTGCAGTGCCAGGATCGAGGCACGTGGGTGCGAAAGGCCGAAGTCTCTTCCGCTTGAGCGGCCGGGTGGCATTCGATGGCGCGATCTGTCAGACGGTACATCGAGAGCAACGTGTTCTGCCGCTGTGGCCGCGCCGTGAGCCGTCTGGTCGGAAGCGGGCTTGTGTCGCGACCGGAGATGTCCTCCAGCGAAATCGAGATATATGAATGGTGGTTAGTCTCGGCAAATCTGGCGGGCAAGCTGCGTACCGCAGGGCTTCCGATCATCGAGTTCGCCGAGCTGTACATGTGGGGACGCACGACTGCGGGTGTGCCGCTGGTGTCCGACCCGTCATTAGTCGCGATCGCGGCGGCTGAGGAGGAGTCCGGATCGCCGGCGAGCGCAATGAAGGAAGGCAGCGGACGGCATCGAGTCGGCGCAAGACGGTCGGGAAGGGCGGGCACGAGAGGATCGCGCTAGTCGGCGAATCCATCCGGATCGGCCGCCTCTCGTAGGCATTGCGACGAGTTGGTTCAACTCAGGAGGCACGGAAAGATGGCGGTGCAGCGGGAGATCGTACATGTATTGGACGATGGCACCCTTCTGAACGAAGAGTCATATCAGTGCGCTTATAAGACGGAGAGCGGCTTGCCTTTGAGCGCCGGATTCTACGTGGTGTCTTGGCCCTCATCGTCGATGGTGGCACGCTACGACGAGCATGCGAGCTTTGTGGGGCCGCTTACCTCGCGCACGGCGGCGGCTGTGGCGCTCGACGCGGTAGGTGAGGAGTCCATCGACAAAGCCTAGGCGGCGGTGTTAGAGGTGGAAGCAAGAGCGATCGGCAACCCTGCCGCGGCTGGAGTTGCACCGGCCTGCGGTTCGTAGACCGCCGAGTCGGTATGGGTCGACTTGTCGGTCATGCACCAGGTTGTGTTTCAAGGTTGCGCAGGTCGTTCAGGCTCGACTCGGCACCGATTTAGTCGATGCTCTCGGGCGGGAGACATGGGGGCAGCGCTTCGTAGCCGCCCGCCGGCGGCCCGGCGAAATTCCGCGGGTAACTCTGTTGCCAGGAAAGCTGATCGACGTATGCTTTCAGGCGCGCAAGTTCTTCGCTGTCCGTCCACTGCTGCGCGCCGAAGCCGAGGCCTGTCAGCGCCAACGACGGCGGCATTGGCGACTTGATGCCCGTCGGTGCGTGCCAGGCTCCCAATCGAACCTGCATACGCGGCGCGCACTGGCGCAACGCGCGCGCGACGCGGATTGCGCTGCCCGTCAGGAAATTGGGAGGAAACCGCTCATTGGTCAGGTGGCAGAGCGCGCAATAGCGAAAGAAAGGTCGTAACTGAGGGTCCGCGATCGCGGAGGCGTCCAATGTCGCCGCATCGACTCTGGGCGGTGGCATGTCCCCGGCCTCCGCACAGCACCAAGAGCGCTCGGATGTGCCGAGTTCAAGAAACAGCGCGCGCAAGACACCGGCGCGCACGAACGGCCCATCATCGAATAGCGCAGGTTGCTTCGCCAGCAAGCGATCGATCGCTTGCTGTATCAGAGTAAAGTCATCGACGACGACTGCCTCGACGTGCACGTCGATAGGCTTCGATACGCCGGCATCGGTCGCGCCGGCCGACCATCGGATCTCGATGCTCGCAAGTGCCCGGCCATCGGCAAGTCTCGCCGTGAGGTCTTGCCGCGTTAGGGCGGCCCGGAGCAGCAAGTCCGGTCCGGCGCGTTGGACTGAGCCGCCGCTAAGCGTGATGTCTCGTACGCTACCTGCGGTGCCGAGCGTGAGCCAATCTATGCGACCGTCGCCCGCTTCGTCGAAGTGCGCGGTCATGCGGATGCCGTCTCGGAGCGACGCATCGCTCGAGCATTCCAACCGATACGCCGACTTGCTGGACGCGGCACGCTGCGCCGCGCAGCGTGCGCGGTGTGCCGAGCGATGGAGATCCTTACTTGCTAATCGTGCGAGCAGATGTCGGTCTATGGCTCGAAAGTCTTCCGCCGATAAGAACTTGGACCACCCGGAGATGAATCGGTCCGTGTCCAATGTGCCCGCGAATCGCCAGACTTCTCGCGCCGGTCTCGGAGTGAGCGGATCCAAGTCGGGCGGCACATGCGTCGCGGTGATCCAATCAAGCGTGGAACCGTCGAAATCACCGGAACTGCCGCCATAAGACAAACTCGTGCCGCCCAGGGGATCGCGGTCTGGGAGACTCGATTGGGCGACGCTCAGTCCTTGCGGCCATTTCTCCGACCAGACGCGCCGAAAAGTCGACACGAAGTCGTCGCGGTAGCGCGGCGAGGCGGAGTCGAAACCTTGTTCGCCCGAAAGGCCGAACTGCAGTACCGCAGTGAAGGCGGCCGCGCGGCAGCGCTGTGACAGCGGCCGCTGCAGCCGAGCTGAGCACCCCTCTCGCCATAAGGTCTGCAAGGCCACGAGCGCATTCGCTCTCTGCGTAGACTTGTCGATGTCGTCCGGGAAGTCGATATTGGCTTGCGATGAAAGCCCTTGATCCCGGCCATGTGCGCGTAGCGATTCCGCCACGCGCGCGTTGGCGTTGGTTTCGCCCCAGATAGCTCTTGAGAAAATCGGCGCGTGATTCTGGTGACAGGAAACGCAGATCGCCCGATTGGCGTAGAAGACTCTCGGCTGTGCGTCGGCGCGATAGTCCTTTACCAATTGGAACTCGAAGCGCCCGGCCGCCTCGTTGTAGCTAATGACTTCGAGGGACGCGGTCTTCTCCACGTAGCCGACGTACAGGCGGTCCTTCAGCAGCACGCCGGTGTCGCGCTCGCTGGCGCTCGGTTCTCCCGTTACCGCGAAGACGATGCGCGGACTACTGAAGAAGTCGGGGGCGGGCGCGTTGCGTTGTAGCGAGCGCCCCATGGGAATGATCGCGATTCGGCCTCCACCACCGTGCTCCTGCTGAGCGAGGAGGGCTTGGATGCGCTCGATGAGCGCCTGAAACGGAAAGGGCACGCGGTAGACTCGACCATTGGCCGTCGGTTCGGTTACGACAAAGTCGAACAATGAACGTCCCACCTGCGGGATATCGGACCCGGGCGAGGTGGGGTCTATCGCCCAGGACGAATAGGCGGCGTTTGTGTGGCGTGGAGTGACCGGCTCTGCAGCCGCGACTTCTCCGGTTGCCAGGGCAAGCATACACGTCAACAATAAGGCGCGAGTCATGGCGAGAGATGCGCGCCTGCGGTCGCGCCCGTTGCAATTTGCCGCATGGCTTGAAAACCGCAGATAGAACAAGGCGGCCGATGAAGACGAGAGATGCCGCAGCGTCGACAGACGAGGCCCGCGTTACCCGTTTCTCCGTGCAGACGAGTCCAGCCAAGGCAGCGGCGAACCTCCTCGTTCATGCCGTCGATTGTAGTTGAATGATGTACGTGTAACACGCAGATTAACGTTTAGGACCAATGAATTCGAGTCAGAGATTTCTCAAGCGCTAAACTGTCCGGGGGATCGGGGTAAATCCAGTGCCGGCGATTCTTGGTTCCTCCAATATTTCACCGTCGAGCCAGTACATAGCGTGCTGCCGGCGCCTTCATTTTCTCCGGGGCGTGTATCATCGAAGTTAGACCATATCCACCCGGCGCGGGCAAGAGGATCGGAGTCTGAATTGCTCGCATCCGATGGATGTGGCGATGCGCCCTACTGGCTGGTCTCGAGCATCGGCAGCGGCGAAATTCGGCGAACTTTTGATATGCTCTTCGACCGCACGAACCCTGTAGTTGCCTGGGTCTTACGGCTGGCGATGATGTTTGCGCTCATCCAAGTCTATGCCGATCCCACCCCTCAAGACCAACGGCTGGCGCCGGGCGAATTGACTTTGATCGCCGCGCCGACCGAGTATCAGGCACCGGGCGGAGTACCCTGGCCGGCCGACAACCTGTTCCACTACCTGCTTTACCTGCCGGACGATTACAACGAGACCAGCGAACGTTATCCCGTGATATTCATCGCTTCGCCGCGAGGAGATGCCGAGATGGGGCCGCTGTCGCAGCGGCTGAAGCGCGACCGCTGGGTGGTCGTGCTGCTGGTGGAATCGCGCAATCAGTCGGTGCTTTGGCTGCCGAACTTCACGGCCGCCTACGACGACGTCGTTCGACGCGTACGCGTCGATGGTGAGAGGCTCTTTTGCACCGGGTTCTCCGGCGCCGCGCGCGCGTGCAGCGTCTACCCCAGCGTGCGTTCGGGGTTTCGCGGCCTGTTGTTGCAGTCCGCTGGCCTGATGCGGCGCGCCGACTACTTGAGCGGTGACAACGTGGCGATTGCGGTCTACGGCACGTTCGGGGCGGAGGATTTCAACCGGCGCGAAGCGTGGCAGCTGCGGGCGGGCCTACCGTCTGGCGTTGCGCGCCTGACCGAGATCTGGCCCGGGGGCCACGAGTGGGCGCCGCAGGCCGTCATCGAGCGCGCGCTCGACTGGATCGAAGCGAAGGTCTTCGCCAATACCGATAGTGCCTGGTATTGGACTAACCAGTTGCGCCGATACGCGAATGCAGAAAACGAGCTTGAGCGCTTTCTCATCGCGCAACGGCTACGCGAGCGCGATCCGCCCACGGCAGTCGCCGCCGACGAGCGCAAGCAGTTCGACGCCCTCAAGGCCGCGTATCCGACGCTGCCTCAAGAGCACGCCGAGCGCCGGGCGCACGCCGCATTCGCGGAGTTGGAGGCGCTCGACGAACAAGCGCGTGCGCCGGATGATCTCGCCGCTTTGGCCGAGCGCTACGGGGAGCTGGCCGAGCAGTTTCGCAGCACCGTATACGGAAAACGGGCAGCGACTCGACAGCAATCGTTGAAATGGGAAATCGGGCGGCCGTAGGTCGCGACAACCGAGGTGTTTCGGCGGCCTGAACGATAGCGCCGATTGGGCGCTATAGGATCACACAGCAACGGTTGCTGTCGCAGTTTGGCACGACGCACACTCCATTCGCCAGCCCACTAGGCCGCAAGCGCATCGAGCAAGGCCTTCGCTTCCTTTAGGTCTTGCGTGTCGAAGCCCCCGATGAACCAATTGTAGTTGTGTGACACGACGATGAATCTGCTGACACGAGGTCTTGAGCAGTGTCTGATAGGCCGCGTCCTGAATCAGGGCGTGCTTGAATAAGTAGCTGGCTTGGGTTCCGAAGCCCTTCTGGAAGAGGAGCTCCGATTTGACGAGCGTATCGAGATCGGACTGCAGCGCCGCCCGGTCACGTCGCGCGACGGCGGCGATCAGTTCGAAACTGAATTGACGTCCGAGCGCCACGCCGAGTTGGGCGACCTCGCCTCCGGACGCGAGGTGATCTAGGCGCGCCATCAAGCTGTCCTGCAAGGTGGTCGGGATGGCCAGCGCGGGCAGCGAGGTGACCAGCTCGTAGGGATTCCCGTCATCGCGCAGCAATTTCGATTCCAGCACCGACTTGGTGATCTCTTCCACGAACAACGGAACGCACGCCATCCGCCTTGTTCGCGATCTCGCGCGTGACTTCGCCCGGCAGCGTTTTACCTTCGGTCAACTGAGAAACGAACGATTGGGTCTGTTTGAGCGTTAGGCGGTTGAGCAGCATCGGAGTGAGATACGACCTCGCCGTCGAAGTCGATGCGGTGCTCGGCGAACAGCGGTGCCAGACCTTCCAGGCCGATGTCGGCAAGCCATGCCGCAATTGTCTGCGTCATCGATGTTGCGCCGGCAGAGAAGAAATTTGAATCGGGCTCGAGCTAGGCCGCTGGCGGCAGTCTACCCTCGAGCCGGTAGGCGTTCTTCGGGCGTCCGTCGATCATTCTGCCGCGTAGTGGTATTCGATGGCGATTGGTTGCCCTCGCCAGTAAGCGTGAGGCCCCGCCGGGAACAGCCACTCCACGGTGGAGTCGATCGGCACGAGCATGCCGTTGAGCTTGCCGTAACGCAGATTGCGCGCTTGCCACGGGTGAGGCGCAGGCGGATTGGGGCCGTCGTCATACCATCGCCGCGGCGCAAAGACGGTTTCGATCAGCCCGTCTGCCCCGAAACGGAATTCGAGCGAAGCGGTGACCGCCCCGCTGTTGATGCTCGCTCGTGCTCGCGCGCCGTCTATCGGCTCCCAACGCACACCTTGGCTCGGCAGCAAGGCGGTGGGAAACCACGCGGCTTCGCCCAAATAGCGCTGCAGCGCGGCGAGCGCGAGTGCTTCCGTGCCGTGCGAGTCTGCCAGCGTGACCAGGCCCAGTATCTTGGCCTGCATCGATCCCGTTGCGTCTACGAAGGCATCGCGCACCAGCGTGTGCATGCCGAGGCCCATCGCGATACGAGCGTTCCAAACGAAGCCGGGCGCGCCGGGCACGAAGTCTTGCTCCGCCGTAAACGGCGTCCACTTATTTGCGCCGGGCTTGCCGACGTTGAATCGGCCGCCCCAACTCACGCGCGCCCGCTCGACGACGGGTTGACCGTCTTTCAGGACGGCGCGGAAGTAGCGCGCAACGGGGGTCGGCAAGCCATCGATCTCTGCTTCGGAGTAGCGGACCGTCGCGGCGGCGGTCGCCGAGGCGATGAGCCGTTCACGCAGAGCCTGGGTGGTCTTCCGCCAGGTGCGTTGCGCGAGCCAGACCGCGACGGTGAGCACGAGTACCAGCAGCCCGGCAGTGATCAACAGCCATTTCGACAACACGAATGGTCTCCGGAAGATGAGGCGCCGTGCGAAGATACCATGCGATGCCCAGAATCCGGTGCGCAGGGCGCCCCTACGACCGAGCCATCCGTCGCCTCGTCGCGTAGGGTGCGTCCCACACACCGGCTGGGCGTGTACGCCTTCCTTGCGTAGAATGAACTGATCGCAACTTGGAGGAGACGATCATGACCACCGTGCTAGGCAACGGGCACTTTCGCTACGAAGTGCAAGCAGACTGGGGCAAGCTACCCGACGGCTGGGCGCTGAAAGACGTCGCCGCGGTGGCGGTCGACAAACAGGACCGGGTTTACGTGTTCAATCGCGGCACGCACCCGATGATCGTATTCGACCGCGAAGGTAATTTCCTGCGCTCGTGGGGGGAGGACTTGTTTCGCCGCGCGCACGGCTTGCACATCGGTCCGGACGAGAGTCTGTATTGCACCGACGACGGCGACCACACCGTGCGCAAGTGCACGCTCGACGGCAAGGTGCTCTTGACCATCGGCATCCCGCAGAAACCTGCTCCATACATGAGCGGAGAGCCGTTTCATCGCTGCACCCACACCGCGCTCTCGCCGCGCGGAGACATCTATGTGTCGGACGGCTACGGTAACGCGCGAGTACACAAGTACTCGCCCGACGGCAAGCTGATCAAGTCATGGGGCGAACCGGGCTGCGATCCGGGCCAATTCAACATCGTGCACAACATCTGTTGCGATGCCGACGGTTGGGTGTATGTGGCCGATCGCGAAAACCATCGTGTGCAAGTATTCGACGGCGAGGGCAAGTACGAAACGCAATGGAACAATATGCACCGCCCGTGCGCGCTGTACGCCGACGCGGCACAGCGTCCGCTCTTCTATGTCGGCGAAATCGGGCCGACTATGCCGGTCAATCGCGACGTGCCGAATCTCGGTCCGCGCATCAGCATCTTGACCCACGAGGGCAAGCTCGTCGCGCGCGTGGGCACCAGCGGCGCGGGCACCCGGCCCGAGCAGTTCATCGCGCCGCACGGCCTGGCCCGGGACTCGCGTGGTGATTTGTATGTCGGCGAGGTTTCCTACACGGCCTGGCCGCAACTGTATCCGGACGCGCCGACGCCGCCCGGCTTGCGTAGCCTGCGTAAGCTGGTGCGCATCGGCTAGCGGCGGAGGTCAACCCGCCTAATAGTCCTCGAGCAGCGGGAAAGCGCTCAAGGTATGCGGCTCGACCACCGGCTCGGCCGGCAGCACACAGTCGGGGCCGAGTTGGTCGATCGACGATAGGCCCATGAGCTGGAGATTGAGGCGCATCTCGATCTCGAGCAACTCGAGCGCGCGCACCACCGCGGGCGCGCCGCCCGCCGCCATCGCGAGCGCTTCGAGTCGGCCGATCGCCACCGCGTCTGCCCCCAGCGCGAGCGCTTTCAGCACATCCGTTCCGCGCGATATGCCGCCGTCGAACACGATGCTGGCGCGGCCGCGCGCCACGCGCGCCACCTCGGGCAGCGTGTCCAGCGAGGCGCGGGCATGGTCGAGCTGTCGGCCGCCGTGATTCGAGACGTAGATCACCTCCACGCCGTGCTCTAAGGCGAGTTGTGCGTCTTCGGCGCAGGCGATGCCTTTCAGAACCAGAGGGATGTCGAAGCGCTCTTTGATGCGTCGAACCAGCGCCCAGCTCATGCTCGGCTGCAGGGTTACGGTGGGCGGTGGCAGCGGCTTGCCGTCGCTGCCTCGACCGCTGATCGAGACCCAGCCCTTGAGCACGTCGCGCTCGCGTCGGCTGCCCACTTGGGTGTCCACCGTCAGGCAGAACGCCTGGTAGCCGGCGGCCTTCGTGCGAGCGATGATGTCCATCATCCATGCCTCGTCGCCATTCACGTAAAGCTGGTAGATCTTCGGCCCGGCGCATTCGCGTGCGACAGCCTCGAAATCCGGTTTACAGGCCGAACTCAGTATCTTGATGCTGCCGAAGGTCTCCGCTGCTTTCGCCGCCGACAACCCTCCGCCGCTTTCGAAGCCCTGCAGTGAGCCGATAGGAGCGAGCAGCACGGGGATGCGAAGGTCCACACCCAGCAAGGTGCGTCGCAGATGGGTCGAGGACACGTCGTTCAGCACGCGCGCCTTTAACGCCAGCCGGTCGAATGCCAGGCGATTGCGCTTCATCGACGTTTCAGTCTCTGCCGCGCCTACGACAAAGTCCCATTCGCCCCGCGGCAGTCTGTCACGCGCTCGCTTGACGATATCCTGTAGTGTTCTGAATTCCGTGCTCATGTTGAATCTCCCCTGATGGTTCGCGTCCCCGACGCGGCCGAAGAAAAAGTGTAGCGGTTTTCTCGAATTCGGACTGTGACTTGGCGGTCTCACCGTTGCGCGCCGGGCTCTTGGCTATGGTCGCCGAGCCGATGTCCACGCCGCTTGCAGGCCGGCCGTACATCTAAATACACTGCTGCGTTGCGCGCCGCGGACCAAGGCGGGCTGGGTGACGAACGAAGAAAATGGACAAAGTGCGACTTCCCGAGCAAGGCAGGAACAACCTCTGGTATCGCTACAACGATACGGATGCCGTGCTCGTGTTCGTGCACGGCGTGCTTTCCGACAGCCGCGGCTGCTGGCTGTACGAGGATACGAGCAACGGCTATTCGAGCTGCTATTGGCCGGAACTCGCCGGATCGGATAGCCGCTACAAGGGCATTGCGAGCTATCTCGCCGGTTATCACACGGGCGTGGATAGCGGGGACTTTCCGATCCAAGACTGCGCCAGCGAAGTCCTCTCCTATCTCAAGACGCCGGGCGCGGCGGGCCGAGCGCCGGTGCTGGCAAAGCGCAAGATCACCTCGTCCGTCACAGCATGGGCGGCATCGTCGCGCGACAGCTGTTGTGCGAGAATCCTGCGAGTTTCAGAGACAAGCAAGTCGGCATCGTTCTGATCGCTTCGCGGTCGTACGGTTCGAAGCTCGCGAGCAGCCTCGACGATGTTGGTTCTCCAAGGCCATGGGCGCCACCGGCGCTCAACGCGTGCACGTGTACTGTAGCGCCTACGACGATTTCTTGAGCGAAAGCGCCAGCAAGCCCAAGTGCGAATTCGTCTACGTGAGCTACAAAGGCATCGACAACCTGTGGCGGCTGCGGCTGCGCGAGTGGCTCGATGCCGACCGGCGCATTCGAGTTTGGGACGACAGCCTGCTGAGCTCGGGGGACTATCGCGAGCAGATGAGAAACGCGGTGAGCCGCTGCCGGGGCATGGTCGTGCTCGCCAGTCAGGAGTACCTGGATTCGCCCCTGCCGACCGAATTGGAATTGACGCCCGCGTTCGAAGCCGCAAACGACGGCGAGCTGACCTTGCTATGGGCGCCGGTGCGGCGGTTCGATTGGAAGCACTCGCCGTTCGAGCGGTTCATGATTCCGCTCGATGCGAACGAGGCGCTCACCGACATGAGCGAGCCGCAGTGGCGCGCGGCGCTTCGCCGATTGTACGAGCGCGTCTGCAAAGATCTGGGCTTGGGACCGCTCCCACAAGACTCCAACACGCACGCTGAGAACGGATGAGCGCCGAGGCACTCGCCAAACAAACTCGGCGCGGCCGGCGAGTCATCTAGAGCGAAGAAGCCCTGGCCGAAGCAGGTAGACTCGCTGCAACCGACCATGGAGTGCCGCTATCGGCCGAGCGTGGCTTTGTTGACCTGTATCAACTTCGCTCACGGGCCGAGCCCGCATACTGCGAAGCCTCCGATGGGCATCGAGTGGCGGCATGCGTGAGGCGCGTGAAGAGTTTGCGTATCCTTGGTACGTGCGGCTTATCTTTTGGCTGCAACGGCGGCGCTACGGACGAGAGCTGGAATCGGCGCGGCGCTGGGGTCGGCTGCCGCGCGCGTTCTTGGCGCTTACCTTGCTGTTTCGCGCGCTCGACCGCGCCGGCTCTCCCATCGAGCCCGCGCTGCGCTCGCTGATCTTGGCGCGCGTGTCGCAGCTCAATTGGTGCGCCTTCTGCGTCGATCTCAATTCCGCGCTGAGCATGGATCGAGGAGTGCCGCCGGAGAAGCTCGCCGCGCTGGCGGCGTACGCGCAATCGGAGCTCTACTTGCCCCGCGAGCGCGCGGCGCTCGCCTATGCCGAAGCGGTCACTCAAGGCGCGCGCGAGGCGATCGACCGGGCGAGGGCAGGCCTCAGTGAATGGTTCGACCAGCAGGCCGTGCTCGAGTTGACGGCGTTGGTCGCATTTCAAAACATGTCGACCAAGTTCAACAACGCGCTCGGTATCGCGCCGCAGGGATTCTGCCAGCGGCGCGAATCCAGCCTAACAAGCGGTACTAGAGCGGGTACATAGCCGCTAGCCTAGATGGGGCGCGGCGTCAGCGGATATACCCCCAATCCTCCTAGCGGGACTCGCCATCGGGGTGGCGCAGGTTAAGCCCCACGACCTCCAGCGCGACGCCGGCCACGAGCAGCACGGCGCCTAGCCATGCGTTGCGGGGCGCGAGCAGTAGTAACACGGCGCCGGCAACGGCCAATACGGTTGCCACGCTTCTTCTGAGGCGGGTGTTACGCAGCATAGACTTCTCTCCCGTCGTTTGATAAGCGAGTATCTCGCCGGAGCACACCTTCGCGATTTGACCTACGTCAAGTCGGCGCGAGAGCGACTTGGCTATGTTTGGCTCTCGAATGCGACACCGGAGAGGGCGCAATGGCGAGGTCGAGCACGGAGGGAAGGGCGTGAAATCCATCGAAGCGTTGCCGCCGCACGCGCTGTATCGGCGCTGCGAGCCGGAGCAACTGCCGTTTGCGACTACCGCGGAGCTGACCGGGGGCAGCGCGCTCATCGGGCAAGAGCGGGCGATGAGCGCGGTCGAATTCGGTGTGGGTATGCGCGCCGACGGGTACAACTTGTTCGTGCTGGGTTCTCCCGGCACCGGCCGCCACACGCTATTGTCGCAGGTCTTGGAAGCCAAGGCGGCGGCGCAGCCGCAGCCTCCCGACTGGTGTTACGTGAACAACTTCCAGGCCTCTCATCGGCCCAAAGCCATGCGCTTGCCGCCCGGACGGGGGGTACAGTTGCGCGCCGACATGGAGCAATTGGTGGAGGAGCTGCGCGCGCTCATCCCCGCCACCTTGGAAAGCGACGAGTATCGGGCGCGCGCCCAGCAGATCGAAAGCGAGATCGGCGAGCGCGAGGCGAGCGCGTTCGGCCAGTTGGGCGAGGAGGCCGGCAAGCAGGGTCTCACCTTGCTGCGCACGCCGAGCGGGTTTTCCTTCGCGCCGATGAAGAACAACGAAGTGATGGACCCGGACGAGTTCAGCCGCCTGCCCGCCGAAGAGCAGGAGCGCCTGCGCCGCGCGCTGGCTCAGTTGCAAGAACAGCTGGAAAAAATCGTGCGCCAGGCGCAACGCTGGCACAAGGAGCGGCGCGAGCGCACCAAGGCGCTGCGCCGCGAGATCGTGAGCTTCGCGGTCGGCCACGCCATGACCGATCTGCGTGAGAAGTATACCGACCTGCCGGAGGTGGGCGCCTATCTGGCGGCGGTGCAAGACGATGCCATCGAGCACATCGATGACTTTCGCAAGCCGGCCGAGTCGACCGTGGCGCTGTTGCAGATGCCGATGCCCGACGACGCTGCGCTGCGCCGCTATCGGGTCAATTTGCTGGTCGACCACAGCACGCCCAACGGCGCACCCGTGGTGTTCGAGATCCATCCCACCTACCAAAACCTCATCGGCAGGGTGGAGCACGTGGCCCAGTTCGGCGCGCTGGTGACGGACTTCACCTTGATCAAGCCGGGCGCGCTGCATCTGGCCAACGGCGGCTACGTGCTGCTCGACGTGTACAAGCTGTTTGCGCAGCCCTACGCCTGGGAGGGACTAAAGCGCGCGCTGTTGACGCGGTTGTTACGCATCGAATCGCTCGGCCAGATGTTCAGCCTCATCAGTACGGTCTCGCTCGAGCCCGAGCCGATTCCGTTGGACGTCAAGGTGGTCTTGTTCGGCGACCGGCTTGCCTACTATCTGCTGTGCGCCTACGACCCGGATTTCACCAGGCTGTTCAAAGTCGCCGCCGACTTCGAGGACGAAGTGGCCCGCACCGCGGAAACGAGCCTGCAGTACGCGCGCCTGGTCGCGGCGGTGACGCGCCAGGAATCGCTGCGGGCGCTGGACCGAGCGGCGGTTGCGCGCGTAATCGAGTGGTGCTCTCGCTTGGCCGGCGACGCAGAGAAATTGTCCACCCAACTGCAGAGCTTGGCCGATCTGCTGCGCGAAGCCGACTATTGGGCGGCGCAGGCCGGACGCGCGACGGTGCAGCGCGAAGACGTCGACAAGACCATCCAAACTCAGATCTTTCGCCTCGATCGCTTGCGTCAACAAGCGCAAGAGGCGATCTTGCGCAACATCCTCATGATCGATACCGACGGCGAAGTGGTCGGTCAGGTGAACGGCCTGTCGGTTGCGAGTTTGGGCAGCTTCACGTTCGCCCATCCGACCCGCATCACCGCCACCACCCGCCTGGGCGAGGGCGAGGTGGTCGATATCCAGCGAGAAGTCAACATGGGTGGGGCGATCCATTCCAAGGGTGTGCTGACCTTGGCGGCGTTCCTCGCCATGCGTTACTCGCGGCAGCGGCCGCTGTCGCTCGCCGCCAGCCTCACCTTCGAACAGACCTATGCCCACGTGGACGGCGACAGCGCGTCGACCGCCGAGTTGTGCGCGATTCTCTCCTCGCTGGCCGAGACGCCGGTAAGGCAAAGCCTGGCGGTAACCGGCTCGGTGAATCAGTGGGGCCAGGTGCAGGCGATCGGCGCCGTCAACGAGAAGATCGAGGGCT
>CAZILI010000028.1:0-18094 GCA_964539965.1 uncultured Burkholderiales bacterium
CAATTCCGGAATCATCACCAATATCGGCACAGATCTGACCAACGATCATCCGATCGGAATCCAGTACGCCGGTGGCGGCTTCACGAATAGCTCACCCACGACCCGCGCGGCCACCGCGGGAGACCAGGACTTCATCACGCCGCAAAGCACCGTACTCGGCGCCACTCGGGTATGGTGGGTAGACACCGCAGTTGGGGCGACGGGCTCACGTCAGAAGACCGACATGGCGTTGTACACGCGCGGCCCGGGCGCGGGGGGCGGCGGCTATACAGGACAGACCGAGGCCGAGCCGTTCGTCGAGTGCGCGAGCTGTCACGACCCGCATTCGGCCAATCCTACCTTTCTGCGCATCGCCAACACAGGCAGCGCCGTGTGCCTAGCCTGTCATGTGAAGTAGCGGTCGCCACAGGCGCACGCGGAAGGGGCCGCTTGCTCCTTCCGCTTCACTGAAAAAAACAAAAGGAGTCGGCAGTGCGCGTGAACCGCTTGGCGATCGAGACTAAGAATCGGGCCCTCATTGGATGGTCCGTGCTGGCAATGGGCGTGGCACTGGCGCTCGCCGGCACTCCGAGCGTGACACGGGCGGTTGCAGACCCGCCTGCCGCCTACGCGAGAGTGGGCGAGGTCGTCATTACGCAAGCCGAATACGACGAAGCCTTCCATCTCGCCGCCAAGCGCACCTTCTACCACGGCCGTCCGCCGCAAGAAAAGGTCGCCCAACTGCAACGTGACGTCGGCGACAAATTGATCAATACCGTGTTGCTGCTACAAGAAGCCCGACGTCGCGGCATGAAAGCAGACATCGCAGCGGTGCAAAAGATCATCGACGGCTATGAGGATCGCTATCGTGCGAGCGCCAAGTGGCAGAATGATCGCGCGCAACTGCTACCTGGTTTGAAAAAGCGGCTTGAGGAAGAGAACCTGTTGAGCCAACTCGAGGCGAGAGCTCGCGAGGTGGCCGCGCCTTCGAGCAAGACTCTGCGCGCCTACTACGCGGCACATCCGGAAAAATTCACTGAGCCGGAGCAATGGCGGCTGTCGCTGATTCTGCTGGCGGTGGACCCGTCCTCGCCGGCGGCGAAGTGGGACGCGGCGCGTGCAGAGGCGCGCAAGCTCGCGCAACAATTGCGCGGCGGTAGCGATTTCGCTGCGCTTGCAAAGCTCCATTCCGGCGACGCCTCGGCCCCCAAAGGTGGTGATATGGGGTATACGCATCGTGGCATGTTGCCACAAGTCGCGCAGGAGGCGATCGACAAACTCAAACTGCGAGAGATCTCCGACCCGGTCACCGTTCTGGAAGGCGTGGCTGTGTTCCGCTTGGACGAACGCAAGGCGCCAAAGCTCAACACCTTTGCGAGCGTGGCGGAGCGGGCGAAGGATCTATGGTTGCGCGAGCAGAGTGATCTGGCATGGGCCGGGCTGATCGCGCGGCTACGCGGTCAGGTGACAATCACAATCGACGAGTCGCGCTACCACCCCCTCGGTGCAACGCCACAAGCGCAGCCCCTCGTCGGCGTACGCTGACGCCGGCACTTGGTCGATGAGACACGAGAGACGAGCGTGCTGGCGCTACGCGGCCCAGGTCGCACCAAAGACCGATTTTCTCTCGTTATGTTGGGTTTACTGGTTTCGTGGTTACTGCCGGCTCGGGGATTCGAGACGCTTTCTGCCAGGGTAGCGCGCGACGCGCCACTGCCATTGCCTGACTACTCTCCAAATCATTCGGACGCGAATCCGCCCGTGCTTGCGGCTGACGAGCTGCCCACGACCGTGAAGTCATCGTTACCCGTCGACGAGCGCTCGGCGCAAGCGCAGCCGCAGGATGGCGCGCAACCCGCGCCGGCCGGGCAAGACGATGCCGGTTTCTTCCGAGGCCTTCGCCTGGCGCCAATCCGTTTTTGGGGAAGCGTTGCCTATGACCTGCGGCTCGAGAACGTCGAGCAACGGCAGCGCACCGTGCAACACCTGATCACCACGACGCTCAACGCCACGAGTTACATTTGGCAGCCGTGGTTTGCCCTGGTGAGTGCCGGACTCGGTGTCACCGCTGGTCGGGTGGATGATCACCAACTCGCCGGCGACGATCATTTCCTGACCGGTTACGGGCGCCTTAACTTATTCCCGCAAAGCCGCTTCCCGTTCGAGACACACTACGAAGTAAACGATAGCCGCATCGGCAGCGGCCTAGGGCCATCCACGGACTATCGTTCGACGCGATTCGGTGTATCGCAACGCTACCGTCCGGAGGAAGGTGGCGTCCAGTTGCTGGTGAGCTACGACCGCAGCACTCAAGACGCAAGCCTTACCGGCAGAGACATACAAGATACTTTTCAATTCGACGCGGCACGTAGTTGGCAGCGCCAAACGGCCGCCCTCAACACCAGTTGGAGCAAGAACCGCCGCGTAGATACGGACGAAGACACGCTGTATCGAACCATTGTCGGGCGGCATAGCTACGCTCCGTCCGCCAACTTGTCGGTCGAGACGGTGGCGAATTGGACCGATTCCGACTTCTCGCTACGCTTGTTCGACAGCGAGACCAAGTTTTTGCAACTGAGCAGCGTCGCCTTTTGGCGCGACCCGGCCCGTCCCCTTACCATCTCGGGCAGCGGCCGGTTGTTTACACTGCACACCGATGCCGGGGGGCAAGGCACGGACGCGAAACAGGCGAGCAGCAACCTTGGCGCCGTCTATCTCGTGAACAAGAACTTGCGTTTGACCGGCAACCTCGCGCTGACGCGAACCGAGACGGGTAGCGAATCCTTCAACACCAATACCGAGTCAGTCGGCGCGACTTATCAGGGCGACACCATCTCGATCGCCGACGCGAGCTATGACTGGTTCGCCGGCACCGACGTTTCGCACACCAGCGGTGGTGGCGACGGGTCGGCGAGCGGTGCCGTGGTAGGGACCCAGCTCGGACACAGCCTTACGCGGGTGTTCCCGCTCGGGGAAAATTCCAGGCTCAGCGTGTCGTTCGGTCAGAACTTTTCCGCTCAGGGTGGCAACATCCCGAACTCGGAGTTGACCTCGGACAAACAGATCGTTCATTACGGTTCGATCACGTGGAACAAGCTGGAAGCCGATACCGCAACCTTTGTGCGCTTGAGCGCAAGCGACTCACGGTTTCTAGACGGTCGTGAGGAGCGCTTTCAGTTGATCAACCTGCAGGCGACGCGCACCCATGAGTTGACCCAGTACTCCTCGTGGTCGGGCAACCTTACCATCCAGTCGATTCGACAACGCAGCGAGCTGGCCGGCGTAAGTCTCACTTCGGATCGCGGGTTTGTCACCGTCGCGAGCGCTGACCTCACCTATCAACATCAAAAGACGTTCGGTATTCCGCGCCTGCGATTCTTCTCCCAACTGAGAGTGAACCGCGACGAAACCTTGCAAGCGCTCGGCACGCCGCTGGAACGCGAACAGAGGTCATGGGAGAACCGGCTCGACTACACGATCGGTCGCCTTGAATCGCGTCTGTTGTTCCGGCTCTCGGAAATCGACAACGAACGGCGCTATCTGTTGATGTGGCGGTTGATCCGGTACTTCGGGGACTAGTGACCCGTAGTGGTCAAGTCGGGAGTGAAAAGTAAAGGAAGAGCCTCATGAAACGACCCTGGCGCTGCCTTTTCGCTGCAAGCGGACTGGCAGGCGCAACATGGCTATGTAGCATGGCCTTCGTCGTGCCCGCCCATGCGGAGTACGGCGATATCGTAATCAACAACTATTCCGATGCCGCAGGCATGCGCCCGGTGATCTTTCCTCACTGGTTCCACCGCATCCGCTTTCGCTGCAAGGTATGCCACGCCGACTTGGGTTTTAAGTTCAAGGCCGGTAGCAATGAGATCAACATGGTCAAAATCATCGACGGTCAATTCTGCGGCGCCTGTCACAACGGGCAAGTCGCTTGGTCGGTGGAGAGCTGCAACCTGTGCCATTCCGCCAAGCCGGGTACCTCGACCCAAGTACACGAGAGCACGCTGCAGCAGCTAATCGCGCCAGGTACGGCACCGGCGGCCGCGGCCGGCGCGACGCCCGGCGACGCAAAGAACAAGTAGGAGTGGCGCATGAGCCGTTGGCGCAAGATCTTCTTGGGAATCGCTGGTTGCCTGGTAACCGTTCACGTTTCCGCTGCCTTGGACGGGAAAGCGCTGTACGAAGCGAATTGCGCCGGCTGCCATGCCGCTGGCGCCAACGGCGCGCCGCAACATTCTGATGAAAAGGCGTGGACACAGCGCATGAATACCGACAGAGATATCCTGACGGCGAACGCCTTTCTCGGCAAGAACGCCATGCCTCCAAAGGGAGGCAACTTGGCGCTGACCTACGTCGAAGTCGAGGCCGCCGTGAACTACTTGCTCGGCAAGATGGGGCAACCCGGCGTCACTGCTGCAACCACACCGCGCCCGACCGATCGGCCGACAAACAGCAACGCGGTTGCGCCGGCCGCAACAGCTGCACAGCTTGCCGGCGATGGTGGCAAGTCCATCTATCAGACGACCTGCGCAGCTTGTCACGCCGCGGGCGTTGGCGGCGCGCCTAAGATTAGCGATCAGTCTGTGTGGGCGCCGCGCCTTGTCGGTGGGCCCGAAGCACTCTATACGAGCGCGCTCAAAGGCAAGGGCGCGATGCCGCCCAGGGGCGGCAATCCGACCCTGGCCGATGCTTCGGTGAAGGCAGCGGTCGACTACATGATCGCGCAGGCGCGCACTGAGGCGACGAGCGCACAGCCGCCACCCGGAGCGCCCGCGGCCGCGACTCCCAAGCAAGAGGCAACGGCGGCTACCGACGCTACCACAAAGCCGGCCGTGGCCCAGAAGCCTGCGGCGGGTGAGCGAGGCGCCGCCGACGCAGCGAAGAGCGGCAAAGTCGTCTACGAATCGACGTGTGCCGCGTGCCACGCCACAGGCATCGGGGGCGCGCCGAAGCTGGGCGACGCACAGGCGTGGGGTCCACGCATTGAGACGGGCAACGCCGCGCTTTTGCAGAGCGCGCTCAACGGCAAGAATGCCATGCCCGCGAAAGGAGGAAATGCCGCACTTACGGAAGGGGAAATCAAGGCTGCGGTCGTGTTCATGGTAGGCCGCGCAAAGACCGCGGCCGCTTCGAAGCCCGCAGCCAAGCCCCCACAGAGCGCGGCCGCGCCTGGCGCTGCCCCGACCGCGTCGAATGCCACCGCCGACAAAGGCAAATCCACCTATGAGTCCACTTGCGCTGCCTGCCATGACGCTGGGCTAGCAGGCGCGCCCAAGTTCGCCGACAAGAGCGCGTGGGGGCCGCGTGTCCAGACCGGCATGGAAACACTGTACACGAGCGCGCTCAAGGGCAAGAACGCGATGCCCGCAAAGGGCGGCAACACCGCGTTGGCCGAAGGTGACGTGAAGGCAGCGGTCGACTACATGGTGGCGGAGTTGAGCGCGATCGCAGCCGCGGCAAAGACGGTAGCCACGCAACCCGGACAAGGCGAGTCGGCCGCGCCTGCGGTTTCGAGCTACGCCGCTTCTACGGGAGCGGCGAAATCCGACAAGGGTGAGCCGCCGGGCGCGCCCAACGCGCAGCACTCGGGCGCAGCAAAGTCGCAGCCCGCGGAGAAGGCCGTAGGTGACGCAGCACTCCCACCCGCCGCGGCGGATCCCAACTCGTTCAATCGGCTGCTGCGACCGGTGGGCAAGCGAAACTTGCCTGCGGCAGAGAGCGGTATCCACGATCCTACCAACGACGGCACCCATATGCTGCAGGCGCCTCTGCTGAGCTTCTCCGCGCTGCCGAAGAGCAACTCCGGCAATCTGGTGGATTGGGTGAGGGCCCTCAACGAGAGCAAGATCACTCCACGCACCGACAAGAACGATCCGAACGCCGAACCTCTCGTCCTCGACATGAATATCGTGCGTGAAGTCAAAGGCTCGATGCCCGACGTTGTCTATCCGCACAAGCAGCATACGCAATGGCTGGACTGCTCCAACTGCCACCCCGCGATCTTCATTCCGCAAAAGGGCGCCAATCAAATCAGCATGGCGGCGATTCTGTTGGGGCAGAAGTGCGGTGTATGCCACGGCAAAGTCGCGTTTCCGGTATCGGAGTGTCGTCTGTGCCATTCCAAGAACAAAGAAACAAAGACCAGCGAGGCCAAACAATGAGATCGTCCGCCTTCGCGCTAGCCCTAGCGGGCCTTTCTTGCCTCGTCGCCGCGGCGACGGCTCAGCAAACCGAGGGCGGCAGAAGTCGATTCCCCGCATTGCAAGCTGAAGAAGTAAAACAGAAGTCGCGGCTGGTCGAGGCGCTGCTTGCCAAGTCGCCGGCGATGGCTCGAGTCGCCGAGAGCGGTGACGCCGAGACCAAGAGTCAGGCTGCCGCGGCCCACAAGCTGTACCAACGTGCCCAAGACGCGATCGCGCACGATGACGTCGCGAAGGCCGACGAGCAACTCAACGAGGCGTTGCGCCTGATCGGCGCCGCTGCGCGCGCAGCCCCAGATCCGCAGCACAGCCTGGCCCAGCGGCGCGCAGAATATACCCATTTACTCGAGGGTATCGAGACATTCCTCGCTGCGTACGAAAGGGTCCAGGCGCGCAACGAAGTGAAAAAGGCCTTGGACGCGTCGGTGACGCTCGACCTGGACCGGGTGCGCACCATGGTCAAGGCGGCGGCCGCGCTAGAGCAAGCGAGCGACTATGTGGCGGCCAACAAGACCCTCGGTGAAGCGCATGACATCACGGTGTCCACCCTGAACAAACTGGTATCGAAAGAGACCTTTACTTACGATCTGCGATTCGCCTCGGCAGCCGAGGAATTGAGCTATGAAATGAAGCGTCATCAGAGCTATGAGCAGCTGATTCCCCTGGCGGTGACTACATTGAGTCCATCGGCCGAAGCGAACCGGTCGATCGATCGCTACTTCCGCGACAGCGAGCAGCTGAAGGCTCAGGCGCAGCGCCAGGCGGAGTCCGGAGAGTATCGCGCCGCACTGGTGAGCATGCGCGAGGCGATCGACTATCTGCAAAAAGCCCTGCAAGCCGTTGGTATCGTTGTGCCGCAGACCATGGAGCCTGTTCGATGATGAGCGGCGCGGCGCGTGCGATAGGCGCCGCGGTCGCGGCGTTGGTGATCGCTCTAGCCGTAGGCGCTCAAGACAACGCGTCAACGCAACTGCAACGCCGGCTTGCTTCGGTCGCGGCGTTGATCGAAAAGTCCTCCGGCGCCAAACAAGTCGAGGCAAGCGGCAATAGCGAGGCGCAAGCGCGTCGCGCCACCGCTCGCGATCTACATCAACAGGCGGCAAGGGCGATCCAAGCCGGTGATCAGAGCACCGCCGCCGAGCTCCTAGACGAAGCGTCGAAGACCATGATCGAAGCCGTACGGCTCGCCGCGCCGGAGCAAGTCACCGTCCAGAAGGATCGCCGCGATTTCAGCGCCCGAATGGAGAGCGCGCTAGCGTTGATCGATGCGCAAAAGCGTGTGGCGGAGGAGAAATCAGACCCTAATGCCCGCGAATCGGCGAAGGCGGCTGAGTCGTTGTTGCAGGAGGCCAGTCAGCTCGCCGCCGCGGGACGGTTGCCCGAAGGACGCAAAGTGCTCGACCGTGCCTACCTGTTGAGCAAGGCCGCGGTGGCAAATTTGCGCGCCGGCGATACGCTCGTACGCTCCCTGCACTTCGCCAACAAAGAGGAAGAATATCGCTACGAGTTGGACCGCAACGACACGCACGCTATGCTGGTGCAGGTCTTGCTGCAGGATAAGCGAGGCAACGCCGGCATCGACGCCATGGTGAATAAGGCAATCGGAGTGGCCGCAGACTTGCGCAAGCGCGCCGAGCAGAGAGCCGTTCAGGGTGATTTCGACGGCGGGGTCAAGACGCTCGAGGAATCCACGCGAGAACTGGTCAAGGCGATCCGCGCAGCCGGTGTCTACATACCGGGGTGAACGCTAGCCATGCCGCAGCGGCGAAAGCAAGGTGCAGGAAAGCGGCGCGCGGTGCGCGCTGCGGCGATGCTGGCCGGGGCGATCGGACTCGGCGTGCTGGGGCAGTCGCGCAGCTGGCTGCCGCTGGCAAACGATGGCATCCACGACCCCGCCGCGCCTGCCATCGGCGTGCTGCAAGAACCGCGCGATGCCCTGTCGCGATTGCCGCCGGACAATGTCGGCAACCAAGTGCGCTGGGTCAAGGCTCTCGACGACGGCGTAATCAATCCACGCACCAATATCAACCCCGAAACCAAGGTCAATATACTTGATACCGACGTGTTGCTCACGCGCACCGGCGAGATGCCGATCGTACGCTTCCCGCATCGGCAGCATACCGCATGGCTCGATTGCAGCAACTGCCACGATGCGCTGTTCGAGCGCAAGGCCGGTGCCACCAAAATCAACATGTTGTTAATTCTGCAAGGCGAGAAATGCGGAGTTTGCCACGGCGCAGTGTCATTTCCCCTCACCGAATGCAACCGCTGCCACAGCGTGGAGCGCAGGGTGGGGCCGGCGGAAGCGACTGACCGATGAGTGGGCGTGCCGCCGCACTCTGCACCGCCATGATGGTGACTCTACTCGCCGGCTCACTTGCAGAGGCAGAGTATGCAGATGTGGTATTGAACAAGCGCGCGGAGCGTGAGGGCGTGCGTCCGGTCGTGTTTTCCCACTGGTTTCATCGCATTCGCTTTCGCTGCAAAGTCTGCCATTTCGAGCTGGGATTCAAAATGCGCGCCGGCGCGAACGACGTGCTTATGAAAGATATCAGCGACGGGAAGTTCTGCGGCATGTGTCACAACGACAACGTGGCTTGGGGCGCGCAGCATTGCGACCTCTGCCACTCGGGCAGGCCCGGATTGAAGAGCGGCATCCTGGGCGGCGACGAGACCAAGGGGCCCGGACGATGGTGAGACCCCGCCTCGGCATGATGATCGCGATGCTCACGGTTTTCACCGGCTGTGCGTCGGGCGAGCGGCCTCGTACACCACCGCCCGGCAAGGGGTTCATCCAACCATGGC
Organism: uncultured Burkholderiales bacterium; assembly: GCA_964539965.1. Taxonomy (GTDB): domain Bacteria; phylum Pseudomonadota; class Gammaproteobacteria; order Burkholderiales; family JALYOK01; genus CAZILI01. The sequence goes on from CAZILI010000028.1 coordinate 8,982, forward strand.
GGACCCTGACGAGCGCCTGGAACGAGCCAGAGCTTGGCCAGATTGTGAGGCCGGGTGCACCGAGTGTCGCCGCACCGCGTGTGCAATTGCGATACCCCATCGCCGTGGCCGCGCGCGGTATCCACGTCTACATCGTGGACAGCGGCCTCCAGCAAATTCTGCGTTACGACCGAGCGCGCGAGACGATGAGCGTGTTCGCGCCGTTTCGCACCCTGAGCGCAGATCAGTCCGCCGGTTTGTACGTTGGCCCCGACCAATCTCTCTTGCTCGCTGATCCGGGCCAACGCAAGGTCATCTACTTCGACCCGCGCGGCAATGTGCGGCAGATCTTCGCGGACGATCTCAACCTTGCGCGACCCGTTGGGGTCGGTTTGATTGAAGGCCGTGGCGACGTGTTGGTCGCCGACGGACAGTTCAACCGGATCGTCGCCTTTAACAGTATTGGAAAAACGACGTCGGTACTCGACATCGGCGGCGATGCACCAACGCGGCGTCTGTCAGGTATGGCGCTCGGCCCCGATGGTCTGTACCTGGTGGATCGCGGCGCACGGGCGGTCGTCGTCACCGGGTTGGACGGCGCTCCGCGCTACGTGCTCACGGATCCGTTGCTGAGCGCTCCGCACTCAGTCGCGGTGGATCGCGACAATCGCGTCTTCGTGAGCGATGAATTCGACGACACGATCAAGGTTTTCATCGAGCGCAAGCTGGCCTTCACATTCGGCGGGCAAGGCGCAGCGCCCGGGCGCTTCAACCGACCGGCAGCGCTTGCGGTCGACGAGAATCTTCTCTACGTCGCCGACACGCTCAATGGCAGAGTGCAAGTCCTGCAAGTCGTGCCGCAAGCGCTGCAAGAAGGCGGGACACGTTGAAATGAGAGCCGGCGCGCGCGTTGCTCTGTTGCTGCTAGCGCTTGTCGCCGGCTGTGCCGACGCACCCTTGGTCATGCGCTATGAGGCGAAGGAAGGCGAAACCGGCCGTATCTGGCCGGACGCGCAAAGCCGAGAGGTACCGCGCTATCGCTACCTAGGACAATTGACGGGCGAGGCTAACTTCAAGCCGCAACAACCTTCCTCCAACGTCTTGCTAAACGCCCTACGCTGGATCGCCGGCGTCTCCGAGCGCAACCCAACGCCGGTCGTGCTGCAGCGCCCGCAAAGCGTCGCCGTGGACGAGTCGGGGCGCATTCTCGTCACCGACATCAGCCGCAAGGCGGTGTTCGTGTTTGATGAGACGGCCGGCAAGCTCTCGGTTTGGGAAAAGGCAACGCCGAGATTGCGCTTCAGTTCTCCCATCGGCGTCGTGGCAGGTGAGCACGACGAAGTCCTAGTCACGGATTCCGAGTTGCGTGCGGTGTTTCGGCTCGACCGAAACGGCAAGCCGCTAGGCAGCTTCGGCAAGGATATCCTGAAGCGGCCGACCGGCATCGCCCGCGACGCGCAGCGCGGACACGTGTATGTTGCCGATACCCAGGCGCACGAGGTCAAGGTGTTCGACGACCGCGGCAACCTTATCGACACCATCGGCCAACGCGGTGAAGAGGACGGGGCGCTCAATTTTCCAACCCATCTTTGCTTGGCCGGCGGTACGCTGTTCGTGAGCGATGCCATGAACGCGCGCGTGCAAGCGTTCGACGTCGCCGGCCGTGCCATGCTTACGGTCGGCAAGCGAGGCTTGTACGTCGGCAATCTGGTGCGCCCCAAAGGGGTCGCGGCGGATGACGAAGGCAACATCTACGTAGTGGAATCCTTTCACGATCACTTGCTCGTCTTCGACAATGCAGGTCGTTACCTGCTCGCGATCGGCGGCACCGGCATGGGTGTGGGCCAATTCTATTTACCGGCGGGCGTTTGGGTCGACAAGCGAAACCGTGTTCTTGTCGCCGACATGTTCAATGGCAGAGTCGTGATGTTTCAATTCTTGGGCGGCGGGTGATGCGACGGCTCGCTCGCTCTTCTCTACATATCGGCCTAATTCTGGGCGCGCTACTGCTGCCGGGAAAGTCTGCACTGTTGGCCGATCGCGTGTCGGACGTGAGAGGCACGAAGCACAACCTGTCCGTTACCGGCCCAGGGCCCGTGCGGGCGACCACCGAGACCCAGATCTGTGTGTTCTGCCACACGCCGCACAGCGCCGAGAGCATTCCCGGCGCGCCGCTTTGGAATCGCAAGCTGTCCGGAGCGACTTACACGCCGTACACCTCGAGCTCCATCGAGGCCAACGCGGCGGAGCTGGCCAACGGGCCCGGCGGCTCGTCCAAGCTTTGCCTGTCATGCCATGACGGCACGCTCGCGATCGGCAACGTCAATGTGCTGGGCGGTCAAAGGAGCGTCAGTATTCAAATGAGCGGCATCACGGCAGGTGGACAAATGCCCGAGGGTCACGGCGCGCAGACCGGCTTCACACGCAATCTGGGGGTCGATCTTACCAACGATCACCCGATTTCCTTTACCTATGACGCACGTTTGGCGGACGCCGATGGGGAATTGCGTGTGCCGGACGGGCAAAACGTCGGCACTCGTCTCGCCGGCGTCAGCCCAAAGCCCAAGCTGCCGCTGGAAAACGGCCAGCTGCAGTGCGCGTCGTGCCACGATCCGCATCTGACAGAGAATGATCCTGCAAAAGGACTCGCGAAGTTCCTGCGCGCCAATCGGTTCCAAGACGCCCCCCCTGCCGGTGGCGTGTTTTCGCAGACGGCCGACATCATCTGCCTGGCCTGTCACGACAAGGCCGGCCAAGCGTGGGCCTTTTCCGCCCATGCGAACCCGCTGGTCGCGGACGAGATCTACCAACCGGAGGCAGCCGCACTACGCGAGTTCCCTGCGAACATTCCAGTGTGGAAGGCGGCGTGCCTGAACTGCCACGACACCCACACAGTGCAGGGCTCGCGTCGCTTGCTGCGCGAGGGAACGACCAGCCTCGCCAATCCGAAGAGCGGCGGCGATTCGGCGATCGAAGAGACTTGCTATCTCTGCCACTCGAGTCCGGCAGAGAACGTGCTTACCGCCACTGCTGCGGTGCCCGATATCAAGACCGACTTTCGGCTGCCGCGTCATATGCCAATCGAGCTGCAGCCCGAAGTGCACGATATCGGCACCGGACAGGGCGTGCGACGCGGCAAGGACTTTGTCGAGGCGCCCGCGCTGCTCGGCAAAGGTGCTGCCCAGAACCGCCATGCCGAGTGTACCGATTGCCATAATCCGCATCGCGTGACGAAGAATCGCGCTTTCAACGGTAATCCGGCTGTCCCCGATCCGGCGGGTACGCATGATCACGCCGCCCCTCACAGCAACATCGCTTCTGGCGTGTTGCGCGGGACGACTGGAATCGAACCGATCTACGGCGGCGCCACCTTCGGGACCAATCCGATCGGGTACGAATTCAAGCGCGGCGACGGCGGGATCGGTGCGGCGAGTGTGGCGCAAAGTCCGTGGGTCACACGCGAGTACCAAATCTGTCTAAAGTGCCACTCGGACTACGCGTACGATACGCCGCCAAGTCTAGGCGACACGCCGGGTAACACGCCCGCGGGCACCAACGGCTTCGCGCAGTACACCAATCAAGCGATGGAGTTTCAAGCGCCCGCCACGCACAAAGGCGAGATCACGACTTCGGACAGCGGCGCTGCGCTTGCCTTCGGTGAGAACAATCATCGCAGCTGGCATCCGGTCATCGACAATACCGGACGCTCGCACGCGATCCGAGGAACGATACCCGCCGCGTTCCGCACGCCCTGGAGCGACGGTACCGGAAGCCAGACGATGTACTGCAGCGACTGCCACGGCTCCAGCACAGCGCCGGACAGCGTGGTGCCGAACGGCGGCGAAAACGGCAATCCCTGGGGCCCACACGGCTCGACCGAGAATTTTCTGCTCAAAGGCGAGTGGAGCGCTGCTAGCGGCACCAACTCTCGCGAGAACGGTTACACTGCGAATGCCCTGTGCTTCAAATGCCATGAGCCCAGCAATTACGCCCACCGCGATGGGCTAATCGACAAGGATGCACGCACGACCGGGTTTTTCAATTCCGACCGCGGCAATCTACACGCCTTCCATACCGACAAGATCGAACGCCTGCGCTGCACATGGTGTCACGTAGCAGTCCCGCACGGTTGGAAGAACAAGGCGTTACTGGTGAATCTGAACGACGTCGGACCTGAGGCCGGCCAAGGGCCCGGCACTCAAGTGCGCAACAACACGACAGCGCCGTACAACAATCCGCCGTACTACTTGAATAGCGTACTCAAAGTGCGCCGCTTTGCGTCCAGCGGCAATTGGTCGGACAACGATTGCGGTTCGGCGGGAGCACCTGGCAACGGGGTGAGCGGCCGTGATTGGATGCGCGACAGCAGCGAAAATTGCACCAACCTGCCATGAACCTAACCGCCAAACTCGGCTCGTCCAAGCTCACACCCTTGCTATTTGTATTGCTTGCAGCGGCATTGCTGTTCAAGCAGCAACGCCAAGACGCATCGGCGTGGTTTCTCATCGCGCCGCTCTTGCTGTTGGCGCTAAATTTGCTGGCCGCAATACTCACCCAGCCGAGACTGCGACCCGGTGGACTCATGGTGTTTCACCTCGCGCTGCTAGTGATACTGATACTGATTGCGATCGGTAGGCTCACCCACTTCGACGGCAAGATAGAAGTTACCGAAAACACCCCGTTCGATTTCGCCAACGTCGAGGTAACCGCGAGCGGCCCTTGGCATCGCAATCGATTGCCAGAGGTGTCGTTCGTGCAAGGTCCGTTCACTGTCACGTACGCGTCAGGGCTAAAGCGCGGGCGCACGATCGATTTGATTCATTTGCCCGGCGCCGACAGCACAGCCGAGCACGTCCTGATCGGTGACGACGCTCCGCTCGTGCTTTTCGGCTACCGCTTTTACACGACACACAACAAGGGATTCGCGCCTGTGATCACCTGGACACCGCAACGTGGCAATCCGATCACTGGCATTGTCCATATGCCCTCCTATCCACTGTTCGATTGGAAACAGGACAATCGCTGGCGCACGCCTGGCGGCAAGGAGATCCGGTTTTGGCTCCATCTCGACGTACCGCGTAACGACGAGGTAGCGTGGATACTGGACAGCACCAGGGTAAGCGCTGTTCTGGTAGCGAATGTCGAGGGCGAACGTGTCACGGTGCCGCGCGGCGAGTCGGTGCGCGTCGGCGACGGCGAGTTGCGCTTCGAGGCGCTTCGCACCTGGATGGGGTACCGAATCTTCTTCGATCCCACTTTGCCGTGGCTGCTCGCGACGGCGCTGGTCGGCGTCCTGGGATTGGCTTGGCACGCCTGGTCAAGACTTGTGACAGAGCAGAAGACCGGGCTCGCCACGGCAGAGGTGGCGCGCAGTGCACGGGGCGTGCGGACATGACAATCAATCCCCCGGAAGTCTTGTGGCTGTGGGCCGGGTTTGGTTGCTATTTGATGGGCGCAATCGCTGCAGTGCGTTCGGTGAGCGCGCAGCAGCGCGCTGGAGACGCCACGTCGACATGGCTCGCCGGCGGTCTCGTCGCGATCGCCGTCGCGATCGCTGCGCGCTGGTTACGCCTCGGACACGGGCCCTTTCTCAGCATGTTCGAGATACTGCTGAGCAACCTGTTTAGTTTAGGTGCGGTTTTCGCCGTGGTGAGTTGGCGAGCCCCGCGCCTGCGCCCGAGCGCCGTGGTGGTCCTACCGCTGCTACTGCTGCTCGCGCTGTGGGCACTGACGGTCAAGCCCACCCCCACGCACCTGCCGCCCACCTATGACACCCCCATTCTTTGGCTGCACGTTGCCGCCGGCAAATTGTTCTTGGGTTTGTCCCTCGTTGCCGTGGGCTTGTCGGGAATCATCTTGCTGCGCCGCCTTGCTTCCGCCACGCGCTGGTTCGCGGCAATGCCAGACGACGACGCGCTCGACGCCTGGGTGTGGCGCTTCATGTTGGGCGCGGTCGTGTTTGAAACGTTGATGCTCATTGCCGGGGCTTTGTGGGCACAAGACGCCTGGGGCCGCTACTGGGCCTGGGATCCGCTGGAGATATGGGCGTTCGTCACGTGGCTCGCAGCGGCGGCGGCGATCCATGCTCGACTCGCGTATCGAGTTTCTCCGGTGCGCGGAGCGCTGATGGTGCTTGGAGTATTCATTATTGCCTTTCTTACCTTCTTCGGCGTGCCGTTTTTGAGCCCGGCGCCGCACAAGGGGGCGGTGTGAAACCTACACATAGCGACGAACGGCAACGCCTTATTGTGACTGTCTTGATTGCTGTCGTGGCGCTCACTGCGTCTGTGGCGATTTCGTTTGCGCCACTGGTGCCCGCTCAGCGAACTAGCCACGACAAGCCACAGACCACCGATCGCGCACGTCACGCCGCTACGGCACGAGCCGCCGAAGTGCAAGCCCGCTTCAAGCAAGCAGTGGTCATGCTGCACGCCAAGCGCTTCGACGATGCGCTCACGGCCTTGCACCGCGTGTTGGAATTGCAGCCGAATCTGCCGGAAGCACACGTCAATATCGGCTTCGCGCTCCTGGGGTCGCGACACTACCTGGCGGGGCGCGATTTCTTCAACAGCGCAATTGCGCTGCGGCCGGCGCAGGCCAACGCATACTACGGACTTGCCTTGGCGGAAGAGCAGCTCGGCAATCTGCCTGCCGCAGTGGGGGCGATGCGCACCTACATACATTTGTCGCGCTCCGGCGATCCGTACGTCAGAAAGGCGCGCGCGGCGTTATGGGAGTGGGAAGTGCAATCGCGAACGCCGGCCAAGGAGGTCGGGCAGCCGTGATGGCATTTTGGTCGATCGCCATACTGCTCATGATTGGAGCGCTCTTGTTTCTGCTCCCTCCCCTGTTGCGCAGGCAGGAAAAGGCGGCCGAGGGTGCGCAGGACACAGCAAATCTCGTCATTTATCGGGAGCAGTTTGCCCAGATCAACGCGGAGCTCGCGCGCGGCCGGCTTACGCCTCAGCAGCATCGTGAAGATGCGTTGGAGCTCGAGCGCCGCGCGCTCGAGGCCAGCGCCACAGCCCCGGCATCAGGGACGACGGGCTCGCGCTCGAGCCGTTGGCTCAGCGTATCGGCAGTCGCCTTGGGCTTGCCGGTTATGGCGGTGTCGCTTTACCTCGCGCTAGGGCGTCCTGCCGCAATCGGATCTAGCGCCCAGGCATCCGATCCTCACCACGCCGCAACACCGGAGCAAGTCATCGCGATGGTCGAAAAGCTCGCGCTGCGTATGAAGGAGCGACCGGACGACATTCAAGGATGGACAATGCTCGCCCGATCCTACAACGCCTTGGGACGCCACGAAGACGCGGCCCTCGCCTATGACATCCTCGTCCAGCGCGCGCCCGCGAGCGCTCAGCTGTACGCCGACTACGCCGACGTCCTGGCTATGGCGAATGGGAAGAGCCTCGAGGGCAAGCCGGCCAAGCTTGTCGTGGCCGCACTCGAACTTGATCCGCGCAATCAGAAGGCGCTAGCGCTCGCAGGCACGGCCGCATTCGATCGCCGAGACTACGCAGAGGCGATCAGCTATTGGCAGCGCCTGCAACAGACGGTGCCGGCCGATTCGGAGGACGCGCGCTCCGTCGCCGCCAGCATCACCGAGGCGCGTAGCCTGGCTCGGGTGCCGGCCGCAGGGCGCCCTACGGACAACCAACAAGCAAGCGCGGCCACAGCCGGTCGGGTTTCGGGCACAGTGGGGTTGAATCCAGCGTTGGCGGCGCGGGTCGCGCCGACGGATACGCTGTTCATCTATGCGCGAGCACCGCAGGGACCGAAGATGCCACTCGCAATCGTTCGCGCCCAAGCCAAGGAACTGCCGCGACGCTTCACCCTAGACGACTCCCTGGCAATGGCTCCCAATATAAAGCCGTCCAATTTCGCGCGGTTGCTGATCGAAGCTCGTATCTCCAAGTCGGGCAACGCGATGCCTCAGAGTGGCGACCTTCAGGGGATTTTGGGGCCCGTCGAGATAGGCAGCGCGGATGTCAAGCTCGTCATCGATCAGGTGATTCCATGATTTTGTGGGGGCGAATGTGGCGCAAGGGGGGCGTATGGTTGTGCTCCTTGCTGCTCGGCTGTACCAAGTCCCCGATCGAGTCGAGACTTACCGAGGGTAGTCCCTTTCCTGAACTTAGTTTGCGAACCTTGGAAGGCCGTGCCGTCACGACTGGGCAGTACGCTGGACAGGCGTTGCTGGTCAATGTTTGGGCGACGTGGTGCGCGCCGTGTCGCAAAGAAATGCCTGCCCTCGAGCGGGTCGCTAGAGCGCATCAGGATGCACAGTTGCGTGTAATTGGAGTATCGATCGACGACGATGAGCACGTGGTGCGCGAGCTGTTGCTCCAACTGGGCGTGACATTCCCGAACTACTTAGACCCCGGGGCAGACGTCGCAAAGCGAGCTCTCATGCTGACGTCGTATCCGCAGACGTTCCTGGTAGGCCAGGACGGCAAGCTGCTCGCTCGTGTCGAAGGAGCAAGGCAATGGGACTCCCCCTCGATGCAAGATTGGCTGCATGCGCGCCTGCGCGCGAGTATCACAGCGAGCGCCATGGCGAAGCGTTCTGTGCAGTAAGCAAGATTATGAGTGAGGAGCTTGTGTGAATCGCAACATAGCCCTGTTAGCAACGTTCATTGTGGTGTGCCATGGTGGCTCGGCCTTCGCGGCGGACACCGCGAACGGAAGCAAGCTCTATCGAACCCATTGTGCTTCGTGTCATGGCGAAAGAGGAGAAGGCGCCATGCCGGGTTCGCCGAATTTCAGGCGTGGCAATGCACTCCTAGTGCCGGATGGAGTGTTGCTCGAACGCATCAAGAGGGGCAGGAACGGCATGCCCGGCTACTTCGGCATCTTGAAGGAGCGCGAGATTCTGGATGTCATCGCTCATTTGAGAACGTTGAACTGATGCGCCGGTTCCTAGGCTTCTGCTCGATCGTCCTCACAGCGCACGCCGCGCCGGCCGCGCAGAGCACTGCCACTCCTACCTCTCTGCGCGTGCTGGACAGCTTCGAAGTGGGGGAAAACGTATACGTACGTGCGCTGGCCGTGGAGCCGAAGAAGAACAGCATTTGGATCGGCACCTCGGTCGGCGTGCATGAAATCGATTTGGCCACGCAACGGGTCAAGAACAC
>CAZILI010000029.1:0-261 GCA_964539965.1 uncultured Burkholderiales bacterium
GGGCGCGAGTTCGGCCGCTTCGACGAGCGCATGAAGAAGCTCGCCGAGCACATCCGCCAAGCCAATCAAGACGTGACCGACATTCATGTCGCGAGCAAGAAGATCTCTGATCGCTTCTATCAAATCGAGCGGGTGGAATTGGACCGCGCCGAGCACGGCGAGCCCGCGCTCGAGCGTCAAGAGCAGCAGCCCTAAGCGCGCGTGATCTTCGGTTTCAAATCTTGGCTGCGACGGCGCAGCCTCGGAAGGGTGCAACTCGAC
>CAZILI010000029.1:271-12812 GCA_964539965.1 uncultured Burkholderiales bacterium
TTGGCGACCTGGGTGCGCTTGTTTCTTGACCGCAAGCGGTTCGCCCCGGCGCACGGTCTGGCGCTCACCAGCGCCATGCGCTATGCCGTCGCGGCGCAAGCGTGCTTGCTTATCTTGAATCTCGACTTCGACTACTACGAAGGGTGGAACGAGATCATCGTGTATCCCGATGAATTCGTGCCACGTCACGAGTATGTCGACGAGGCGGGTGTGGTGCACGTGAATCGTCATCCCATGGCGGGCGAGGCATGGCAGAGCGGTCCGGTGATTCTTTCTTGGGCCGATACCCAAACCTCGTACGCAGACGACGGAGTGAACGTCGTGATCCACGAGTTCGCGCACAAGCTGGACATGTTGAACGGCGAGCCCAACGGCTATCCGCCGCTGCACAAAGGCATGAGCCGAAGCGCCTGGGCAGAGGCATTCGGCACCGCCTACGACGATTTTTGCCGCCGCGTCGACAGCGGCGAAGACACCGGCATCGATCCGTATGCATCGGAGAGCCCGGGGGAGTTTTTCGCCGTGTTGAGCGAGGTGTTTTTCGAGGCACCGCATGCCCTGAAGCGGGATTACACCCTCGTGTATGACCAGTTGAGCGCGTTCTATCGGCAGGACCCGGCAGCGCGTTTGACTCCGGCGGCGGTTGCGATATAGTGGCTCACATGCAGTCTCCCGCCCAGCATTTGGCGCAGTTGGCACGCCGCCCCGAAGACGACATCGATCTGGCCGAGGCGGCGCTGGTGATCGCCAAGCAAGAGTATCCCGACCTCAACGTCGAGGTGTATCTGGCGCAGCTCGACGCCATCGCGGCGCGGCTCAAGCGGCGTCTGCCCGCCGATTCCGCGCGCTCGCACATCATCGGCATGCTCAATCACTATCTGTTCAACGAGCTCGGCTATACGGGCAACCGCGCCAGCTACTACGATCCGCGCAACAGCTTTCTCAATGACGTGATCGAGCGGCGCACCGGCATTCCGATCACGCTGTGCGTGGTCTACATGGAGGTCGCGCGCCGGCTGGGGCTCGCGCTGGCGGGAGTATCGTTTCCCGGGCACTTTCTCGTGAAGTGTGTGACGGATCACGGTGTCATCGTGCTCGATCCTTACAACAACGGCATAAGCTTGTCGGAGACCGACCTGCGCGATCGCTTGGCGCAGGTGAGCAACGAGCACAGCGCACAACACGCGCCGCTGAGCCTGTTGCTCAAGTCGGCGACCAAGAAAGAGACCTTGGTTCGCTTGGCGCGCAATCTCAAAGGGGTGTACTCGGAAGCGGGCAAGCTGGAAAAGGCGGTCGGCATCGTGAGCTTGATTCTCGCCATCATGCCCGATGCCGCGCAGGAATTTCGCGACCGCGGCATGTTGTACAATCGCCTCGAGTGTTGCCGCGCAGCGCTCTCTGATCTGCGGCGCTACGTCGAACTCGAGCCGGAGGCGGAGGACGACGAACCCGTGCAGACGATGATCTCGGAGTTAAGCCAGAAGAGCCGCTTGTTGAATTGACCGCCGTCCGCTTCGACTGAGCAATCCATGTTCAGATTTTCCCGCCTCGGCCTTAAGGTAGCAGCCCGCCTGGCATTGGCAGTGATGCTGATGGCGCAAGGCGGCGCGGCGGTGAGCGGCTGTCTTGCGTCTGCCCCGCACGCGCAACCGGCGGCGTCTAGCAAGTGTCATCCGACATCTGGCGGTAATACCATCGGCGTGTGCATCGTGCGCTGCATCGCGCACGCTAGTGCGGTGTCGACGCCCGACCGCTTGGATACACCACCCCCTCCTGCTTCCACCGCGCCCGCTTTCCCGCCTCGGCAGGCGACCGGCATACCGCAGCAATTTTCGGCCGCGTTCGTGCCGCGATCGACCGATCCGCCGGTCTGTATTCGCTTCTGCAGTTTGCTGATCTGATTTCTTCCCATATCTGCTAGGGTGCCCGGTGCGCTCGCAGGCGTCGGGCTATTCGCGCTGCGCTCGAGCTTTCCGTCGAGCGTGCGTCAACGTTGCTCTGGAAAGTCATCATGAGATCTCGTATCACGCGTGCCGTACGGCTGGCCTTGCCGGCAATCGGGCTCTGTGCCTGCGTTGCCGTGCAGCCTGAAAAGAACTATCCGGTCGATCATCCTGCCAGCCCCGCCGCGGTGTTGCCTGCTCGGGCGGCGGCGACCTCTGTGTTGCAGGGTTACTGGACCCCGGAGTCCGGCGTCGAAGCGGAAGGTGAAGGAGGGGAGCATGAAGCCGGCCATCGACATTGAAGCGAAGTCGGGAGAGATCCGGATCGGGCGCGCCGTGCTTGCGCTCGCTGTGAGCGTCATCGCCATCGGCGGCTGTGCGAGCCTGGAGCCGAAGCCCGGCTTCGGCGATGTGCAAGGACTGCTGAGGCCGCGCATCTCCGCATCGGTCAGTTGGCGTGACACGCCCGAGGAGGATGCCGCCGCCGCCCAGACGGTGCGGGCGCTGCTCGGCCGGCCGTTGGAAGCAGACTCGGCGGTGCACGTCGCGCTGCTCAACAACCCAGAGCTGCAAGCGAGCTATCAGCAATTGGGCATCGCCGCGGCGGACTTGATGCAGGCGGGCCTCATCGCGAATCCGCTATTGAGTGTCCAGGTGCGCAACTCGGCAGGCGGTACACAGCGCGAGTTCGGCGTGACCCAGGATTTCCTCAGTGTGCTCACGCTCGCGCCGCGCAGGCAACTGGCCGAAGGGGAGCTGCAGAAAGCCCGCCTCGAAACCGCGCAGCGCGTGCTCGAACTCGCAGTGGAGGTGAAGGCGCAGTACTACACGGTGGCCGGTGATGCACAGTCGTTGGCTTTGTTTCGCCGTGCCGGCACCGCTACCCAGGCGGCGGCCGAGCGCGCCCACCGGCAGCGCCAGGCGGGCAACCTGAGCGCGCGCGATCAGGCCGCGCAGCAGGTGTTCTATGCGCAAACGTTGTTGGAGGTGGCCCGGCTCGAGGCGCAACTCGCGGGTGATCGTGAGAAACTGAACCGGCTCATGGGATTGTGGGGCAGCCAGACGCAGTGGCGTGTGGAGGCTCTGCCGGAGGTGCCGGACCTCCTGCCCGACGGCGAGGCCCTCGAGGCGCGCGCCGTGGCGAATCGGCTCGACCTTAGCGCAGCAAAACAAACTGTGGCGAATTTGCAGTCGGCCCACGACAACGCCAACCGCTATCGGCTGCTGGGTGCGCTCGGCGTGGGCTACGGCTACGAGCGCGGCAGCGACGGCGAAAAGCTCAAAGGGCCGAACATCGAGTTGGGCTTGCCGCTGTTCGACCGCAACCAAGCGAACCTCGCGCGGCTCAAGGTGCAACTGCGCCAGAGCGAGCGGCGGCTGGAAAGCCTGGCGATCCGGATTCGCTCTGAAGTGCGTGAGGCCTACGATCGGCTGGTCGCGCAGCGTGACATGGTGGCGCACTACCGCAAAGCCGTGCTGCCGCTGCACGAGATAGTCGTGAAGGAAACACTCAAGTTCTACAACGGCATGCTGCTCGGCACCTACGACCTGCTCACCGCGAGCCAGAATCAGCTGCTCGCCGAGCGCGACTACATTCTTGCGGTGAGAGATTTCTGGCGGGCGCGAGCGGCGCTGGAAGGCGCCCTTGGCGGCGCCATAGATGCGTCCGCCGCGCCGGCGCAGCCTGCACCCGCAGCCGCGCCGGGCACCGATTCCTCGCATCACCATTGATGGCCGGAGAACCTCATGACGACACGACGGGACATGTTGAAGCAAAGCGCGGGATGGCTGGCGGGAAGTGCTGCATTGACCGCGATCGGACGCGGCGAGCTGGCCAATGCCGAAGCGGACAGCCGAAGCGGCGGCGTCGGTTCGCGCTGCCCTCTGGTGACGCCGAACGGGGCGACCTTGCCTTGGCGGACCGACAATGGGGTGAAAGAATTCCATCTGATCGCCGAGCCGGTGCAGCGCGAGTTCGCCGCTGGCATGACGGTCAACTGCTGGGGCTACAACGGCCAAACTCCGGGGCCGACCATCGAGGCGGTGGAGGGCGATCGCGTTCGCATCCTAGTGACCAACAAGCTTCCGGAGCCGACCTCGATCCATTGGCACGGCATTTTGCTGCCGAACGGAATGGACGGGGTGAGCGGTTTGACCCAGCCCGCCATTGCGCCGGGCAAGACCTATGCATACGAATTCACTCTACGGCAAAGCGGTAGTTTCATGTATCACCCGCATGCCGATGAAACCCTGCAGATGGCGATGGGGATGATGGGCATGTTCGTGATCCACCCTAAGGATCCCGCTGCCCATCGCGTCGATCGCGACTATTGCATCATGTTGCACAACTGGGACATCGAGCCGGGCACCAAGACGCCCAAAGTCACCACGATGACCGAGTTCAATCTTTGGACCATGAACAGCCGCGTGTTTCCCGGCATCGAGCCCATGGTCGCGCGCACTGGTGACCGAGTGCGCATGCGGCTCGCCAATTTGAGCATGCACGATCACCCCATGCACATTCACGGCACGACCATGCTGGTCACCGGCACCGACGGCGGTTGGATAGCGCCCAGCGCGCAGTGGCCGGAGACTACTGTGCTGGTTCCGGTCGGTTCCATTCGCGTGGTGGAATTCACGGTCGATCTCCCGGGCGACTGGGCCTTTCACTGCCACAAGGTGCACCACGCGATGAACGCCATGGGGCACGCGGTGCCGAACATGCTCGGCGTTCGGGCGGGTACGCTACAGGACAAGATCCGCGGCCTGGTGCCGGGCTACATGCACATGGGCGAGGCGGGCATGGGTGAAATGGAGCACATGCACATGACGCTGCCGGAGAACACGCTGCCGATGATGATGGGGCAGGGGCCGTTCGGGGCATTGGGTATGGGGGGCATGTTCACCGTGATCAAGGTGCGCGACGATCTCGCGCCGGACGACTATCGCGACCCCGGGTGGTATGTCCATCCGCCCGGCAGCGTGGCCTACCCGGTCGCGTGACCGCGCGCCGTCTTGGGGTCCGAGTGGCGCATCGGCTAATATGTCGATGCCATGCTTGGGTCTAAGAAACCGCGCAAGCGAGTCAAGCGCCATACGCGCAAGACCGGTCTCCCGCCCGGGAGTTTGGTCTACGTCGGAGATCAGCCGACTTCCGGCCGTGCGGCGGCCATCACTCTGTTCGACTACGACGGCGACCATTGCGACGAAGCAACGATCGAGAAGATCGAGGAGTGCGCTCGCTTCAAGGACTCCGATTCGGTCACTTGGATCAACATCGACGGCATACACGAGGTCGAGGTGCTCGAGCGGATCGGGCACATCTTCGGCTTGCACGCGCTGGTGCTGGAAGACATTCTGAATACCGATCAGCGCCCCAAGGTAGAGGACCATGGCCACTATTTGTACGTCGTGGTGAAGATGCTTTCGTTCGGCGACCTCCAGCATGAGATCGCCAGCGAGCAGCTGAGCCTGGTGCTGGGCCCGAACTTCCTGCTCAGCTTTCAAGACAAGCCGGGCGACGTGCTCGACCCGCTGCGCCAGCGCATACGTCATGCGCGCGGGCGCATCCGCAAAACCGGCACTGATTACCTCCTCTACGCGTTGCTCGACACGGTGATCGACAACTACTTCTTGGTGTTGGACAAGGTGGGCGACCGAGTCGAGGAGATAGAGGACAGCGTTGCCATCCGGCCGAAGTCGGACACTTTGCCGGCGATCCATGCGCTTAAGCGCCAAGTGATCATGTTTCGCAAGGCGGTGTGGCCGATGCGTGAGTTGGTCACCTCACTTTGGCATGGCGAGTCGGAATTGATCCGCGAGTCCACTAGGGTCTATCTGCGTGACTTGCACGATCATGTCGCCCAGATCATCGACGGCATCGACGCCAACCGTGACATGCTGTCGAGTAGCCTCGATGTGTACTTGTCCAATATCAGCAATCGCACCAACGGCATTATGAAAGTGCTCGCCTTGTTCTCGGCGATCTTCATGCCGCTCACATTTATTACCGGGATCTTCGGCATGAACTTCAAGAACTTCCCGGAACTCGATTGGAAGTACGGGTTCCAGGCCACGATCGCCATCATGTTCGTGCTGGGAGTGGGGATGCTGTGGTTTTTTTGGCGAAAGAAGTGGCTTTGAGGTCGACAGGGGTGCCGCTACAGGCGGCCCGATACAATTGGCAGATGGGAATGCGATGCAGGTGAAGGTGCTGGGATTCGTGGGCCACTCCGGCAGCGGAAAGACGACGCTAATCGAAAAGCTGATTCCCCGGTTGGTGCGATGCGGCCTGCGGGTATCGCTCATCAAGCACGCGCACCACGGCTTCGATATCGATCAACCGGGCAAGGATTCCTATCGACACAGGAAGGCGGGGTGCGCCGAAGTCTTGGTCACCTCGAGCGAGCGCTGGGCGCTCATGCACGAGCTGCGCGGTGCGCCGGAGCCTACTCTGCAGGAACAACTGGCCCGGTTTTCCCCATGTGATTTGGTGCTGGTCGAGGGGTTCAAGCGCGAACCGATCGCGAAGATTGAAGTCTACCGCTCGCATGCCGGCGCTCCGCCGATCCATCCGCATGACGCAAGCGTGGTCGCGGTGGCGAGTGACATCGCGTTGGTTACCGATTTGCCGCAGTTTCGCCTCGACGCGATCCAGCAAATCGCCGATTTCATTTTGACGCACTTCAGAGTGCAACGCACCTTCGAGTTGGATCGCGCATGATAGACGTGCTGTACTTCGCCAGAATTAAAGAGAATGTCGGAACGGGAAAGGAGCGCCTGGCTTTGCCCGCGGGTGTAACGAACGTGAACAGCCTAGGGGCCTGGCTGCGCGAGCGTGGCGAGCCGTGGCGATCCGAGCTTGCGCCGGGTAAGGCGTTGCGTGTGGCGGTGAACCAGCGTATGGCGAAACTGGAGACCCCTATCGCCGACGGTGACGAGATCGCGTTCTTTCCACCGGTCACGGGGGGATAGGGGTGAGCGTTCGCGTGCAGACAGAGGATTTCGACATCGGAGCGGAGATCACGCGCTTGCGCGCGGGCAATCCGAAGATTGGGGCCATCGCGAGCTTCATCGGACTCGTGCGAGACGTGAACGAAGGTGACCACGTTGCCGAGATGACCTTGGAGCACTATCCCGGCATGACCGAGAGCGCACTAGAGGATATCGTGGCGCAAGCCAAGGCGCGCTGGAACATCTTCGATGTATTGGTCATCCATCGGGTCGGGGCGCTAAGACCGCTCGATCAAATCGTCCTCGTTGTGGTGAGCGGCAGCCATCGTGGAGAGGCTTTTTCCGCTTGCGAGTTCTTAATGGACTACTTGAAGACTCAAGCACCGTTCTGGAAGAAGGAGACCACCCCCAGCGGGACCCGCTGGGTCGACGCTCGCGACTCGGACGATGCGGCTGCGGAGCGCTGGACGAAATCACCTTGACCTGCAGGCGGTTGGCTCTCTTTGGCTCTCCATCGTAGCTATTTGAGAGAAGGGGAAATTTTCGCGATCCCGCACTTTGCAAGCAAATCCCGTATCACGATGTAAGATTCCATAATGCGGGAAAATGAGATCACCTCACTCTCTTTGATGCTTCGAGAAGGGCGAAGTGGCAGACCGTGATCGAGTCCGAGTCGGCTACCCGTGCGGCTCTTCAGGGAGAGTACCGAATGCGTGCGTCGAGGACATGGCGCGACGCAGCATCAGGCTTTTCGCCTAAATTTCGAACCGGCGAATCGCCTTCCGGCATAAAAAAAATCTATACAGGCGCGCAAGCGGCACTGTACAATGGGTCAACTTGATGAGCAAGCCCTGACCCCGCTAGGGGGTGATTTTCCCGAATCTGGCAGCTTGTCCACGACAGGCTGCCGCGCACCGAGCAGCGCTTGGCAGGCTGGAACGGCCGTCCCGCAAGGGGCACGATACCAGCCTGTTTTTTTGTCCGGCCTTCTCTTAACTCAGAATCAAAGCCGCCGCTACGTTGCGTCCTTCGTGCAGCAAGACGTTGTATGTTCTGCACGCCGCCGCGAGATCCATCACTTCGAAGCCGATTACGGCCTCTATCAGGGGAAGTAGGACCTCCCGCGCGGGGAACACCAGCGCCTCGCCCGTACCGATCAGCACCACGTCTGGCTTGAGTTCGACGATCTGTACGAAGTGCGCGGCGCGAAGATCGGCGGCCGTGCGCGGCGGCCACGCCGCAATGACCGCCTTCGGTGTCACGATCAAGCTCGCGTCGTAGCGCTCGCCGTCGACGGCAACGAATCCTTTGCCGCGACCCGTGATGACGCGCAGTGCCCCGGAACTCGCCAGATGCAGTTTCAACTTTGCCTCGTTTGCTGTGCGAAACGACGGTCAGATACAATCATTGCTTATGCACGCGACATGTCGCCCCATCGCCACCGCAACGCGCGCTTGAGCGCATTGCGAACTTGGCATTGGCGTCCGCCCTCACTCTAATCGATTTCTAATCCCGCATGGAAGCATTCTCTCGCATCAAGCGACTCCCGCCCTATGTCTTCAACATCACCGGAGAGTTGAAGGCGGCGGCGCGCAAGCGCGGCGAAGACATCATCGATCTGAGCATGGGCAATCCGGATCAACCGACGCCGCCGCATATCGTCGCCAAACTGGTGGAGGCGAGCGCGCGCCCCGACACGCACGGCTATTCCGTATCCAAAGGGATTCCGCGGCTGCGCCGCGCCATTTGCAATTGGTATCGGACGCGTTTCGACGTCGACTTCGATCCGGATAGCGAAGCGATCGTCACCATCGGCTCGAAGGAAGGTCTTGCGCATCTGATGCTCGCGACCCTGGATGCCGGTGACATCGTGCTGGTGCCCAACCCCAGCTATCCGATTCACATCTACGGGCCGGTCATCTCGGGGGCGGATATTCGCCACGTGCCGATGCTGCCCGGTTTGGATTTCTTCGAGGAGCTCGAAAAGGCGCTCAAGAGCTGCTATCCCAAGCCCAAGATGCTGATCGTGAATTTCCCGAGCAATCCGACCACGCAGTGCGTGGAATTGGAGTTCTTCGAGCGCATCATCGGCGTTGCCCGCGAGCACGACATATTCGTCGTGCACGACTTGGCGTATGCCGACATCGTGTTCGACGGCTATCGCGCGCCGTCCATCATGCAAGTCAAGGGCGCTAAGGACGTCGCGGTGGAGTTCTTCACCCTCTCCAAGAGCTACAGCATGGCGGGTTGGCGGGTGGGCTTTATGGTCGGCAATCCTCATCTGGTGGCCGCGTTGGCGCGCATGAAGAGCTACCATGATTACGGCACCTTCACGCCGATTCAGGTGGCCTCAATCGTAGCGTTGGAAGGTCCGCAGGAATGCGTCGAACAAGCGCGCCAGGTCTACCAGAGCCGCCGCGACGTGCTATGCAAGGGGCTGCACAGTATCGGCTGGATGGCGGAGATTCCACGCGCGACGATGTACGTCTGGGGGCAGATTCCCGAGTTTTATCGGAAGGCCGGATCGCTGGAGTTTGCCAAGCGAGTGCTAGCGGAGGCGAAGGTGGCGGTGTCGCCGGGAATCGGTTTCGGCGATCAGGGTGACGACCATGTGCGCTTTGCCTTGATCGAGAACGAAGCGCGCACGCGGCAGGCGGTGCGAGGCATTCGGGACATGTTCCGCAAAGACGGGCTGTTGTGAGGCCGATTCAAGTCGGCCTCCTCGGTCTAGGCACGGTCGGCGGCGGCACCTTCGAGGTGTTGCGTCGCAACCGCGAAGAGATCACGCGTCGCGCCGGACGCGAGATCCGCATCGCTATGGTTGCGGGGCGCGATCTCAATCGAGCCGCAAAGAAAATCGCCGGCGAGGCGGTCGAACTGGTGGGTGATCCCCAGCGGGTCGTCTCCGATCCCAACATCGACATCGTGGTCGAGCTTATCGGCGGTAACACCCCTGCGCGAGAGCTAGTCTTGCAGGCGATCGCTGCGGGAAAGCATGTCGTGACTGCCAACAAAGCGCTGCTTGCGCTGCACGGCACGGAGATTTTCGCCGCAGCGCAGCAGCGCGGTGTCATGGTTGCCTTCGAAGCGGCGGTGGCGGGCGGCATTCCGATCATCAAGGCGCTGCGCGAGGGCCTGACCGCCAATCGGATCGAGTGGATTGCCGGCATCATCAACGGCACCAGCAACTTCATACTCTCCGAGATGCGCGACAAGGGCAAGAGCTTTGCCGAAGTGTTAGCCGAAGCGCAACGTTTGGGCTATGCCGAAGCCGACCCGACTTTCGACGTCGAAGGCATCGACGCGGGGCACAAGCTCACCATCATGTCGGCGCTGGCATTCGGTATCCCGATGCAATTCGACCGGTGCTACACCGAGGGCATAACCAAGCTCACACGCCAAGACATCGCGTACGCCGAGCAGCTAGGCTATCGCATCAAGTTACTCGGTCTGACACGCCGCACTGAGCAGGGAATCGAGTTGCGCGTGCATCCCACCTTGATTCCACATCGGCGCTTGATCGCCAACGTCGAGGGGGTCATGAACGCTATCCTGGTGAAGGGAGACGCCGTCGGCCCCACTTTGTACTACGGGGCGGGCGCTGGGGCGGAACCCACCGCGTCGGCTGTGGTCGCCGACTTGGTCGATGTCACGCGCATGCATACGGCAGACCCAGAGAACCGGGTGCCGCATCTCGCGTTTCAGCCCGACGCGCTTTCCAGCACACCCGTGCTGGCGATGGAGGAGGTCGAGACGTCTTACTATTTGCGCATGCGGGCGTTCGACAAGCCGGGCGTGCTGGCGGATATCACACGCATTCTCGCGGATCTGGAAATCTCGATCGATGCCATGGTGCAAAAGGAACCCTCCGAAGGCGAAGAGCAGGTCGACGTGATCATGCTGACGCACGTTGCCAAGGAGAAGAACGTGAATCGCGCCATCCAGCGGATCGAGGCGCTGTCGACTATCTCCGGCAGCATCACCCGCATCCGGCTGGAAGAGTTGGGGCGAAACTAAAATGCGTTATGTGAGTACGCGCGGCGGCATGCCGCCCAAAACATTCTCCGAGATTTTGTTGGAGGGCCTGGCGCCGGACGGCGGGCTCACGGTCGCCGAGCGTTGCCCGAAGGTCTCACCGCAGGAGTTGGCGAGTTGGCGCGCCTTGTCTTATCCGCAGCTCGCGTTCGAGGTGTTGCGTAAGTTCGCTGATGATTTCCCTGCGAGCGCCTTGCGGGCTATCGTCGAGCGCACCTACACCGCGCAGGCGTTCGGCAGCGACGAAATCACGCCGCTCAAGGCACTCATGCCGGGCGTCCATCTGTTGCAGTGCTCGAACGGTCCGAGTTTGGCTTTCAAGGACATCGCCTTGCAGCTGCTCGGCAACTTGTTCGAGTATCTGCTGCAGCAGAGCGGCGCGCGCCTCAACGTACTGGGGGCGACTTCGGGCGATACCGGATCGAGCGCGGAGTATGCCATGCGCGGTAAGCGCGGCGTCCAGGTGTTCATGCTCTCTCCGCATCAGCGCATGAGCGCTTTTCAAACGGCGCAGATGTACTCGCTGCAAGATCGCAACATTCACAATATCGCGATCCGGGGCGTGTTCGACGATTGCCAAGACATCGTCAAAGCGGTGAGCAACGACGGCGAGTTCAAGGCGCGCTATCGGATCGGCACGGTCAATTCCATCAATTGGGCGCGAGTGGTGGCGCAGACCGTCTACTACTTCAAGGGTTATTTCGCCGCGACCCAAAGCGACGACCAAGGGGTTTCCTTCGCCGTGCCCTCCGGGAATTTCGGCAACATCTACGCCGGCTATTTGGCTTTGCAAATGGGGTTACCCATTCGCCGACTCATCCTCGCCACCAACGAGAACGACGTATTGGACGAATTCTTCCGCACCGGCGTTTACCGAGTGCGTGGCGCCGATCAGGTGGTGGCGACCAGCAGCCCATCCATGGATATTTCCAAGGCGTCGAACTTCGAGCGATTCGTCTACGACATCACGGGTTGCGATGCCGCAGCGGTGCGCCAACTTTGGCAGCGCCTGGATGCAATCGGGACGTTCGACTTGAGCGGCACAGCGCATTTCGCGCGGGTGCGCGAGTCGGGCTTCGTTTCGGGACGCAGTCTCCACGCAGATCGCCTCGACACGATACGCCGCGTCTATCGGGACAGTGGCGTGATCGTGGATACGCATACGGCAGATGGGATCAAAGTCGGTCTCGAGCGACGCGAAGACGACATACCCCTCATTTGCCTGGAGACCGCTCAGCCGGTCAAGTTCGCCGCGACTATCGTGGAGGCGCTCGGCTTCGAACCGCCGCGCCCGCGAGGCTTCGAAAGCATAGAGAGCCTGCCGCAGCGCTTCGAGGTTATGCCGGCCGACACAAACCTCGTCAAGCAATACATTGCGAAGCACGCTGACATCACGCCTGCGAGAGCCGCGTGATGTCGATTGCTCCGCTCCATTGTCTTACGCTCGATTCTTCTGTCTGAGCCCTCGCGATGGTCGTGTACGACTTGAGTTGTGAGCAGCAGCACCGCTTCGAGGGATGGTTCGCCTCTCCGGAGACGTTCGACACGCAGATTGCAAAAGCAGAGATCGCGTGCCCAGCGTGTGGGTCGCGCAACGTGAAGCGTCGGCC
>CAZILI010000029.1:12822-14575 GCA_964539965.1 uncultured Burkholderiales bacterium
GCTTACGTCAACACACGCGGGTCGAGCGGCGAGGGGCAGCAGCCCGTCGCCACGACGGTTGCCGAAGCAGGCGAGCTACTCGCCAAACTGGTCGCCTATCTACGCCAACATACGGTGGATGTGGGCAGAGACTTTCCGGAGCAAGCGCGCAAGCTTCATTACGGAGAACTCGAGCCGCGAGGCATTCGGGGCACGGCGACACAGTCCGAAATCGTCGAACTCAAAGAAGAAGGTATCGACGTGTTGCCGTTGCCGATCGATATCGACTCGCCCGACAAGCTGCAATAGCTGGCTCCTCGCTCGGCCTCGTCTGTTACCGATGGACGACAAGCCGAATCACGCGAAAACAAGACCTTATCTATTTGTTAGCCCGGGCCGTCCCCAGTAGGCGACACATTCGCGCTGCGCCGATGATCGCTCGAAAGAGCTATCTTCCTGACTGTAAAAGAAAAGCCCGGCTTGGCATGGCGCTTGCGACAGCGGGTCTAGGAGATTTGCGCAGAACTCCTGATCTCGATACTCGTAAAGGACGCACGGAATGACAAAACGATATGCCCTGCCAGCGCTGCTCGCATCACTCGGACTGACGGTTGGGGGCGTGACGCTCGCCGCGGATGAAGCGGCCAAGCCAGCCGAAGTCATGAAGAAATTGGATCTCGACAAAGACGGCACCATCAACAAGACGGAGGCCGAGAAAATGAAAGGTCTCAGCGAGATTTTCGATACTGCCGACGAGAACAAGGACGGCCGGCTCGATGCCGCCGAGTTGTCGAAGGCAATGGGCGGTCAGCGCTAGCGAACCCGCCGAACCAAAGGAAGGAGTTTGTCTCGATCTCGTCGCAAAGCCGGTTCCGGTTCACGCCTCCTCCCCGACACCGGATTCGATAGATTGAGACAAGCTCCGACCTCTCCCGCTATAGTCTTTCGCCGTACTTGAGGAAGTGCTGCTGTTTCGCGCTTTCTATCCACTGATCCCGCGCCACGCGCGAGCCGGAACTGCCCAACCGCGCCGAGATCGATTCCATTTCGACGGGTGACCAAGTCGCAATCTGACGGAAGGTCTCGACACCCAGTTCGCGCAACGTGCGCTCGAGCGCGGCACCCACTCCCGGCAATAGCTTGAGATCGTCTGCAGCCGCTGCATGCGGGCTCCCGGCGCTCACGGCGCTTGACGGTCGTTCTTCGAGGCTCGGCGCGGAAGTCAAGACGCCGAGAGCCTGTGACCGTGCCAGCGTCTGCAAGGCGGCCCGAATGTCTTCGAGTTCCTCCTTCAGGCCGCTCAACACGCCTACCGTTTCAGCAGCCGAATCGTGCTGAGCAACCGGGCTCGAGTGAGACGCCGAAATGGTTTGCGCGCGCTCGATCAAAGGGTCGGAAGAAGCGGGGGGGCGTTGAATCGGCGGCTGCACCCCCTGCCGTCCTTCGACCTCGCGTAGGGGCACGTCCTCTCCTGGCCCGGCAAGACCGGCGTGTTTGGGAGACCTTAGCCCCCGCAGCAGCCACCCGGCAACGAAACCGACAAGAGCCGCGAGAGCGAGGCAAAAGATGATTTGAAATGCGATGGCAATCATGGCGGGCAATGCGCTATTTGACTTTGATTTCGATACGGCGGTTTTGCCGCCTACCCTCGTCGGTCGAATCGTCCGCGCGTGGCCGGCTGGAGCCGTAACCAACGGCCGATAGTCGCGCTGCGTCGATCCCTTTTTCGATGAGGTACTTCTCTACCGCTTCCGCACGTCGGCGGCTGAGAGCG
>CAZILI010000029.1:14585-17730 GCA_964539965.1 uncultured Burkholderiales bacterium
TCTTCTGCGCATCACCCGTTGCGTCGGTATGGCCGCCGATTTCTGCTTTCACGGCGCTTTGCTCGTGCAGCATCGCCGCAATGGAGTCGAGCACTGCTTTGCTCTTGGACTCCAGCGTTGCGCGACCGGCTGCAAACTCGATCGAACCCGGTTCAAGCATTTCGTCGATTCGGGCTTGCAAGCTTGCGGGAGATAGCGGGGCTACCGTCACGCCCACAGTGACTTGATCGTTCACCGTCAGCGATCGCCGCGCGATCTTGAAGACGCTGCGTAGGAGCTTGGTCTTTGCATCTTCGCTGGGCACAGATCCAGTGATGAGTACCATGCGGTCCTTCAGCGTCACACCAATACCGTCGGAACGAGCCTTGAGCAACGGCAGAAACTCTGCCGCCTGGCCGATCCACGTCGGTTCACTCACTTCGAGATCGACTTTGAGTTTGTCGACGACGTCTTGCTCGCCAAACACCTTCTGCGCCTGCGAGAGCAACTGACGCTTGACCTTATCCGACGGCAGCGTACCCGACAGAACCAGAGTCTGGCCGTTGACCGCGAATTCGAGCGCAGCCGCGTCCTCGGCCGCACTCCCCAAGGCCGAAGATTCGGCACGACCGGCAATGCGCGGCGCGTACTGCACTACGCACCACAGCGCGAGCAATGCGAACAGCGAGAGCGCCGTCGCGATTATTCTTCGTTCCGTCAGCAACATTGCGTGCAATGCGTGAGTTTGGTCCTTCACGTGGAGTTGATGTGGCGCCCCGAACACGAATCGAACGTGCGACCTGCCCCTTAGGAGGGGGCTGCTCTATCCACTGAGCTATCGGGGCGGTACCAATGAATCGATTATGTATGGGACCATTCTTGATTTTGCACTTTACCATTTTTACTCCCTGACCCCTACAAGAATCGCGACATACTCTACTCGCTTTGAGCCGTGCGTTTGTCGGGAGAAAATCTCGGAAAGCGGCGCTCAGATTCACCGACTGTCGGCACCCATTCCGGGCCGAAATGGACCCCCGTGGGGAACTCGCATCGGACGACACTTGGCTATCAGGGGGGATTCGACAGAGACAATCCGGCGCCTGCCGTTGGGTAAGTCAGTGCGCCGACACCGTACGATCGCGTGCCCAATCGCGCAACGCCTGCACGTGTTCAGCCGTGACCACGGATAGCGTGAGATGTCGTTAGCCGTGGTCGCCATGAAAGCGCGTGCTTTACGTTCCGCTATCCATGTGAGCACGGTGCCGAGCTAGCGCCGCGATACGCCACCGGCGGATGAATGGCCATCGGAGGCGAGTCCTTTTTCGATTTCGTCGATCCGCAATATGCAGGGCGCCACGGTCTTTCGCCCACTCGAGTGCGGTAGCCCACGAATGCAATCGTCCGTCCGGCATCGCGGCCTGCTCTTGAGCCGGTAAGTACTTTGTGTTGGACCGAACCAAAATATATTTAACCGAACAGTTGACTTTACCGAGACGAGTTCTTATACTTAACCATATGGTTGAATTAAATACAATGCAATTGGGTCAGGTCTTTCGTGCACTCAGTGATGAAACCCGCCGAGAAATGCTGATGGCACTGGCCTACGGCGAGCGCACGGTCTCGGAACTGGCAGAGCCGTTTGCCATGTCGCTCGCGGCCGCGTCCAAGCACATCAAGATATTGGAGAGTGCGGGACTCCTGCGGCGAGACGTGCAAGGCCGCACCCATGTATGTCGGCTCGATCCCGGACCGCTCGCCGGCGCCCATGAGTGGCTGGGTTTCTACGAGCGTTTTTGGACCGACCGACTGCAATTGCTCGACCAGCTATTGCGCGATGAAGGCAAACGTCGCACGCCCGCCCGAAGAAAGAGGAGATGAGAGTCATGAACCAGTGGACTGCCCCGGAGGCCTACGGCCAATTGACCGAACCTGCCACATTGATCATCAAGCGTCGGGTGCCCGGCCCTATTGAGCGCGTCTGGTCCTATCTCACCGATAGCGATCTGCGTCGCCAATGGCTTGCCGCCGGCGCTATGGAACAGAGGGTCGGAGCGTCGTTTGAATTGGTCTGGCGCAACGATGAACTCACGAAACCGCCGGGAAAGCGGCCGGTGGGATTCTCGGAAGAGCATCGAATGGCATGCCGTATCGTCGAGATCGAACCGCTGCGCAAGTTGACTTTCACGTGGAGCGGCACCGGCGAGGTGACATTCGAGCTGGAAGCGCAAGGCGAGGAGGTACTGCTTACCGTGATTCACCGTCGCATTAGCGAGCGCAACATGCGCCTGATGATCGGCGCCGGGTGGCACATGCATCTGGACACGCTGGTCGCGCGCGCGAGCGGCAAGGAACCCGAACCGTTCTGGGACGGCTGGAGCCGACTGCGCAGCGAGTACGACCAGCGCCTGCCGGCCTAACGCAGTGTTAACATCTGGAGATTCACCATGCGCAAACTGATCGCTGCTTTCAAGACTTCTGTCGACGGAAAGATCGAGGGCCCCGAGGGCTTTGCGGATTGGGTCGACGCCTGGTCCGAAGACTATGGCCTAACCGCGCAAATCGATGCGTGTCTGCTCGGAGGGCGCATGTATCCCGGCTATGAGCAATATTGGACCGCCATCCAGAATTCAACGGGCAAGCCGCTGCCGATGACAGGCAAGTTGGCCGCCCCGGCAGAGGACAAGTGGGCACAATTTGCCGCGCAGACGACCCACTACGTGCTATCGAGCACGTTGAAATCCGCCAATTGGCCGAGAACGAAATTCCTGCGCAGCATCGATGAGGTAGCCGCGCTCAAGCAGCAATCGGGCAAGGACATATATCTCATGGGTGGGGCGCGCATCGCCGCTAGCTTGCTCGACGCCGGACTCCTCGATGAGCTGCGGTTCATCGTCTATCCGTTGATCGCAGGTCCAGGCAAGGCCTTGTTCAGCACGAGTGAGCGGCGGAGCAGTCTCACGGTGCGGCAGGTTACACCGTTGGACGGTGGGCGAATCAGTCTGACTTATGCAAAGGCCTGAGGCAACTGTCGAGTAACTCGGAGGGGAGAAGACATGGGGTCCAATGACACGATGCGCGCGATAGAAGCGCAAGCCTTCTCGATCGACGCGCGTAACCGGTTAGCCTACGGCGTTATTGCGGTTGAGCGCGGAGGCGGTGTAGGTCG
>CAZILI010000030.1:0-15329 GCA_964539965.1 uncultured Burkholderiales bacterium
CGATACTGAGCAGAGTACTGCCTATGAAACCTTTATCAGACGAGGGGAATAGCTATGTACTTGCGAGGGTATAGAGAGATGGATGCCGTTACCGGGGCGAGTCGTTGCCTTCAGCGTAGGGCCCCACCTTGGCGGCGGGATTAGCCGTGCTCTTTGCATCCGGCTGCGACTCGGACTCGGACTTGGCCTTCGGCTTGTCCTTGGCGGCGCTTTGGGCGAGTTCGCCTCTCACACCGGGGTTCGTCTTGGGATAGCCGGCCGAGTCGAGCAGTGCCGTCCAGGCACCTTCTTCGAAGCCCTTGATCGGCTTGTCTTGCCCGACCAGCAGGGTGGGCACCTCGAGCGCCCCCACCAGGGCACTGAGTTGGTCAGCCTCTTCCCGCGAACTCTCCGGATTCTTCAACGTATGCGGCACGCCGCGCTTCGCCAGTAGCGCTTTCGCCTTGTCACACGGGTCGCCGCAATTGGTCGAAAAAAGAGTGACGGGATGCTTCTTCATCGCCTGTTGGGTGGCGTAAGGCATCTCGAGCGAGTCGCTCGCGTTCGCGTTGGCGCGACGCTTGTCGACCACCTTGGCGTCCAGCGGCGGTGGTGTGTCGGAGTAAACCGTCTGCCCGTTCTTGTCTATCCAGCGATACACATCCGCGTACGCGGAGCCGATCGACAACACAACCAGCAAGGGGAGGAGGCAATGGCTTTTCATAGGGTGGCCGCAGGTGAAATTCTGGCGCCGGCCAGTATAACGACCGCGACCTCGCGCGGATGTTAAGCTTTGTGTCTTGCCTACGCCCCCGCCTGCATGCCGCTATGGCGCAGCAGCGCGTCGATCTTCGGTTCGCGGCCGCGGAAGGCAACGAACGATTCCAGAGCGGGACGGCTGCCGCCCACACCCAAGATCTCGCGGCGAAACTTGCTCCCCACCTCGGCGTCGAACACGCCGCGCTCTTCGAACAGGCTAAAAGCGTCGGCCGACAGCACTTCGGCCCACTTGTAGCTGTAGTAGCCCGCGGCGTAACCGCCGGCGAATATGTGCGAGAAGCCGTTCGCGAACCGGTCGTACTCGGGCGGAATGACCACCGCCACTTGAGAGCGAACTCGATTGAGTAGACCTTGCGGGGAGAGCGCGCCGCCGATCGCATAGTCATAGTGCAGATGCATGTCGAACAGCGCGAATTCGAGTTGGCGCACCATGTCCATGCCGGACAGAACGTTCTTCGCGGTATGCATCTTGTCGAACAGCGCGCGCGGTAGACTCTCGCCACTGTCGACGTGGAGCGTCAAGTGCTTGAGCACATCCCATTCCCAGCAGAAATTCTCCATGAACTGGCTCGGCAGCTCGACCGCGTCCCACTCGACGCCGTTGATGCCGGCCGCGTCGATTTCATCGACCTGAGTGAGCAAGTGATGCAGTCCATGGCCGAACTCATGGAACAAGGTGATCACCTCGTCGTGGGTGAACACCGCGTCCTTGCCCCCGACCGGCGGCGAGAAGTTGCAAGTGAGATAGGCAACCGGCGTCTGCAGCGTGCCGGCTTTGCGCCGCCGCGTGATCGCATCGTCCATCCAAGCGCCGCCGCGCTTGGTCTCGCGCGCGTACAGATCCAGATAAAACTGCCCGATGCGCTCGCCGTCACGCGCGCGTACGTCGAAAAACTTGACGTCCGGGTGCCACACCGGCGCGCTAGTGCGCTCGATCGAAACACCAAACACGGTCTGCACGACCTTGAACAGACCCGCGAGCACTTGCGGCTCGGGGAAGTACTGCTTCACCTCTTGATCGGAAAACGCGAACCGCTGCGCGCGCAGCTTCTCGGCGGCGTAGCGCACGTCCCACGGCGCCAGCTCGTCAATACCTAGAGTGTCGCGCGCATATTGCCTTAGCTCGGCGACGTCTTTCTCCGCAAACGGCTTGGAGCGTTCCGCCAGATCGTTCAAGAATCGCAGCACCTCTTGCGGAGACTTCGCCATTTTCGGCACCAGCGAGACGTGCGCGAAGCTGTCATAGCCCAACAGCTTTGCCTCCTCTTCGCGCAAGCGCAGAATGTCGTCGATCAGCTTGGTGTTATTCCATTCGGGCTTGCCGAACTCGGCGGCGCGCGTGGCGTAGGCGCGGTACATCTGTTCACGCAGGCTGCGATCTTGGGCGTACTGCATCACCGCCATATACGACGGCGCGTGCAAAGTAAACTTCCAGCCCGGCTTGTCGTCCTTCGCCGCCGCTTCGCGCGCCATCGCCAACGCATCGGCGGGGATGCCGGCGACCTGCTGCGGCGACTCCAGATAGAAGGCCTGCGCGTTGGTGGCGTCCAGCAAGTTCTCCTGGAACTTGGCCGACAGCGCGGCTTGCTCTTCTTGGATCTGCTTGAAGCGCGCCTTTGCCGCCTCCGCCAGCTCCGCGCCGCCCAAGCGAAAGTCGCGCAGGGCGTGCTCGATGATGGTCTGGCGCGCCCGATCCAACTGAGCGAATGACGGCGCCTCGCGCATCTGCCGATATTTGCGAAACAGTCCCTCGTTTTGGGCGAGATCGGTGTGGTACTGGGTGATCTTCGGCAGGTTGGCGTTGTAGGCTTCGCGCAGCGCCGGCGAGTTCATGACCGCGTTCAGGTGCGCGACTTGGCCCCAAGCGCGCGACAAGCGCTCGTTCGCGTCGTCCAACGGCGCGACGAAATCGTCCCACGTCGGTGCGGCCGCGGCGTCGACCAGCCGCGCCACCTCGGCACGATTGGCGGCAATCAACTCATCGACCGCGGGCGTTACGTGCTCGGGCTTGATATCCGCAAAGCGAGGCAAGCCGGAGAAATCGAGCAAGGGATTCATAGAGTCAACGCCACCGTAGGAAGAACTGTTGCATAATCGATCAAAATTATATCGCGCCCACGCACCCGCACATGGCCAAGCATCGCTCCCAAAGCCACGCGCCGCGGCCGTCCGATGCACCGCGCGCCGCGCGCTATCCGGCGATCGACGCGCTGCGCGGCATTGCCATCGCGCTCATGTTCGCCTACCACTTCACCTTCGACCTGAACTACTTCGGGCTAGTTCGCTTCGATTTCAACCACGATCCGTTTTGGCTCGCCTTCCGCGCGGTAATCGTAAGCCTGTTCACCGGCCTGGTGGGCGCCAGCCTGTTCCTGTGGAGCGGGAGTCGGCGCGATTGGCAAAGCTACCGCAAGCGCTTGTTGGTGCTCGCGGCGTTCGCGTTGTCGGTGAGCGCGGCGAGCTTTGTGATGTTTCCCCAGGAGTATATCTTCTTCGGCATCCTGCACTTCATTTTCGTCGCGAGCGTGCTCGGACTCGCATACGTGCGACTCGTCTGGCTCAACCTCGCGCTGGGCGCCGTTTTGGTTGCTGTGGGGACGCAACTCGCGCATCCGTTCTTCGATCAACGGCCGCTGCAATGGTTTGGGCTCATGACGCACAAGCCTTACACGCAGGACTACGTGCCGCTGTTGCCTTGGTTCGGCGTGGTATTGATCGGCCTATTCGCTGCGTGGCTGGCGCACCGCACCCGCGCGCTGCAACGCTTGGCGACACGCCCGCTCACGAGTCCGCCCGGTCGGCTGCTCGCATTCGGCGGGCGTCATAGCTTGCTCATCTACATGCTGCATCAGCCGGTGTTCTTCGCCGTGCTGTGGTTGGCGACCCGGCTCGCCTAGCCGGCTAGATCCGGTGCGCTAGTGCGCGGGCGCCTCGAACACGACTTGGCCGCCGACTAGCGTGTAGCACACCTTGCCCACCACGGCGCTGCCCGAGAAAGGCGTGTTGCGGCCTTGGCTGCGCAAGCTCTTGGCATCCACGATCCACTCTTCGTGCGGATCGAACACGCACAGGTCGGCGGGCTGGCCCACGGCCAGATGGCCGGTGTCCAGGCCCAACGCGCGCGCCGGCTCGGCGGTGATCTTGGCGAGCGCGCGCGTGAGCGGCAGCCCGGCCGCCTCCGCCCAGCGCAGGGTGAGCGGCAACAGCAGCTCCAAACCGGTTGCGCCGACTTCGGACTCGGCGAACGGCAGCTGTTTGGCGTCGTCGTCCACCGGCGCGTGGTCGGAGCAAATGGCGTCGATCGTGCCGTCGGCGAGACCGGCCACGAGCGCATCGCGATCGCGCACGCTGCGCAGCGGCGGCATCAAGTGACAATTCGAATCGAAGTAGCCGATGTCGACTTCGCACAAGTGCACGTGATGGGCAGACACATCGCAACTCACCGGCAGGCCCTGTTGCTTGGCGGCGCGCACCAGCTCGACACCGGGCGCGCTCGACAGCCTGCACAGATGCACGCGCGCGCCGATCGCCCGCACCAATTCCAGTATCACGAGAACAGCGATCGACTCGGCGTGGCTCGGGATGCCCGGCAAACCGAGCCGGGTGGCGACCACGCCCGCGTGCGCCACCCCGTCTTTGGCGAGAAACGCCTCTTGCGGGCGCAGCCACACCGAAAAGCCGAACGTGGAGGCATACTCAAGTGCGCGCGACAGCACGCGCGTATCCACAAGCGGCGCGTCGGCGTGAGAGAAGCCGATGCAGCCCGCATCGGCCAACTCGGCCATCTCGGTCAACAGCTCTCCGCGCAGCCCGACCGTGAGCGCGCCGAGCGGGTAGACGTGCGATTGATTCAAGGTGCGCGCGCGCTGCTTGAGCATCTCCACCAGCCCGGGCTCGTCCAACGGCGGATCGGTATCGGGCGGACAAACCAAGCTGGTCACCCCGCCGGCGACCGCGGCGGCCATCTCGGATTCGAGCGTCGCCTTGTATTCATAGCCGGGCTCGCGCAGGCGCGCCGCCAAGTCGATCAGGCCGGGGCACACGATCTTGCCGCTCGCGTCGATGACGCGATTGGCGTGAAAACCGGCCGGCTCCTCCCCGATCGCCAACACCTTGCCGGCGGCGACATAAAGGTCGCGCACAGCGTCGACGCCGTGCTTGGGATCGACCAAGCGGCCGTTCTTGACGAGGATCTTCATCAGCTCCCCGCCAGGATCGACATCACCGCCATGCGCACGGCAATGCCGAAGGTCACTTGCGGCAAAATCACCGACTGATTGCCGTCGGCCACGCTCGAGTCGATCTCGACGCCGCGATTCATGGGTCCGGGATGCATGACGATCGCCCCCGGCTTGGCGAGCGCGAGCTTCTCCGGCGTCAATCCGTAGTACTTGAAGAATTCCTGCGCGCTCGGCAGCAAAGCGCCGCTCATGCGCTCGTTCTGCAGACGAAGCATCATCACGACATCGACGTCCTTCAGCCCCCGCGCCATGTCGTAGTGAACTTGCACGCCGAGCGAGGGCACCTCGCGCGGGATCAGGGTCTTGGGACCGACCACGCGCACTTCGGGCACGCCCAAGATGGTGAGGGCGTGAATCTGCGAGCGCGCCACACGCGAATGCAGCACGTCGCCTACGATCGCCACGCGCAAGCGCGAAAAATCCCGCTTATAGTGCCGTATCGTGAACATGTCGAGCAGGCCTTGCGTGGGATGCGCATGGCGACCGTCGCCGGCGTTGATCACGTGGATGCCCGACCCGACGTGCTGGGCGATCAGGTGCGCCGCGCCGCTCGCCGCGTGGCGCACAACGAACATGTCGGCGTGCATGGCCGACAAATTCGCCACCGTGTCGAGCAGCGACTCGCCCTTGCTCGTGCTGGATGCGCCGATGTTCAAGTTGATGACGTCGGCCGACAAGCGCTTGGCCGCGATCTCGAAGGTCGTGCGCGTGCGGGTGGAGCCCTCGAAGAACAGGTTGAACACCGACTTGCCGCGCAGCAGCGGTACCTTCTTCACTTCGCGCTCGGTCACGCCGAGAAAGGACTCGGCCGTGTCGAGAATCCGAATCAAAAGCTCGCGCGGCAAACCCTCAATGGTCAACAAGTGTCGGAGCGCGCCGTCGCTGTCGAGCTGAACGTCGCGCCCGCGGCTCATCTCGGCGCCTTGCTTTGCAGCCTAAAGCGCAGCCGGCCGTGCGCCTCGCGTTCCAACTCCAGCACCTCGCTCTGCGGCAAATCGAGGCGAGCGCCCACGAACTGCGCCGCGATCGGCAGCTCGCGGCAATCTCGATCGACCAGCACGGCGAGCCGAATGCTCGCCGGGCGGCCGTAGTCAAACAGCTCGTTCATGGCCGCGCGTATGGTCCGGCCGGTGTACAACACGTCGTCCACCAGCACGATGTGCGTGCCTTCGACCTCGAAGGGGATCTGCGAGCGACGCGCGTTCGGCCGCAGCCCGACTTGATCGAAGTCGTCTCGATAGAAACTCGCGTCCAAGGTGCCGAGCGGGCGCGCGACAGCGAGCTCTTTGTGCAGCCGCTCGGCGAGCCAGGCGCCGCCGGTATGTATGCCGACCAGGGCGAAATCTCGGTTGGGCGCGTGGCGCAACGCGTCGGCCAAGCCGCGCAGCAGATGCTCCGGATCAGGTAACGTGAGATCTCTCATCGGCGCTCGCCCAAGTAGGTTTGCAGGATCAAGCGCGCCGCTTCGGCGTCAAGGCGCTTGGCCCGCTTACCTGCGTGCATACCTGCGCCGCGCAGATCGGAGTCGGCGGCGGCCGAGCTAAGGCGTTCGTCGACGAATTCGACCGGCACGCGGTAGCGCTTGCGCAATTCTGCGGCAAAGCGCTCGATGCGGGTGGTCAGCTCGTGCGGCAGACCGTCGTCGCGCGCAGGCAAGCCGACCACCATGCGCACCGGCCGCCATTCGGCGACGATGGGTGCGAGCAGATCGAAGCAGTGCTGCTTGTTGCGGTAATGGATCACGGTCAACGCGTGCGCCATGCCGACCGCGAGCTCCCCGCAGGCGACCCCGATGCGCTTGGCACCGAAATCAAACGCGATCACCGACCCGCTCCGGGTGGTCGAGGCCAAACTTGGGCGGGGCTCGGCAGCCGATCCGACGGCTTCGATCATGCCGTCGTCGGACCTTTGCTAAGCGTGCCCGGCGACATCCGACAGCGACGCGTAGGACACGCCGAGCAGTTCCATGGCGGCGGCAAGTCGCTCTTCCGGCGGCAAGTCGAACACGACCTCCAACTTCGCCTCCACCGTCAGCCAGCCGTTCAAGGTGATCTCGTGTTCGAGCTGGCCGGCGGCCCAGCCGGCGTAGCCCAGCGCGACCAGCATCTCTTGCGGGGCGCTGCCGGCGCCGATCGACTGCAATATGTCCTTAGAAGTCGTCAAGCCGGCGCGATCGCCTACCGCCAAAGTCGACTGCCAGCTGCCGAGCGGCCGATGCAACACGAAGCCGCGCTCGCTCTGCACCGGGCCGCCATAGTAGACGGGCATGGCGCTGTGCTGGCGGTCGGTCGCCTCGATGCCGACTTGTCTTAGCAAGCTGCTGAGCGTCAAATCGGTGGGACGGTTGACCACCAAGCCGAGCGCTCCCTTGTCGTTATGCTCGCAGACATAGGTGAGCGTCCGGGCGAAGTTCGGGTCCACCATGCCCGGCATGGCAATCAAAAAGTGGTTGGTTAGGTCCATGTGCGCGGCGGCCTGATTTGCGCAATTCTAAACGCGAGGCTCGTCCGGCACAATTTTGCCCCGCTGCGCGCGCTCATCGGGCAAGAAAAAACCCCGAGGCAAACGCCTCGGGGCTTGAATGGCGGGACCTTTAAGGGAGGGTAAGGAGGCCCCGCCTGCTGCGGTACACGGTCACCAGTAAGACAAGGCAAGACAAAGAGCGCGGGGAAAGGGGCCGTCGCCCGGAGGGAGGGCCGGTCAAGCGGACGCCCTCTCCCTTTGCTCCAACTGAGCTTCGAAGCGTACAGGCTCGGACGAGCAAGCAACATCGGGACGCTGCTGAATCGCGTGTAGGTATTTACCTACACGCCGGGAGGCGGACCCTTTAACCTGCAGATCGCCTCCAGCAGCTGATCGGATTCTGTCGCCTTGTCGAAGAAGAAGTCCGCCCCCGCCCCGCGATAGCGCTCGCGATAGACGGTCTCGGCGTAGTTGGTAAACACCATGAAAGTCACCTGCGGCAAGCGCCGCTTGACCCGCTCGAGCACGCTGAGCCCATGGCCGGTCTTGAGCTTGATGTCGAGAATGACCACGTCCGGCGGCGTCGCCAAGATTCCCGCTACCGCCGCATCCGCGTCCTCGTACTCGCCGACCACTCGAATCGAGGGATAGTCGCGCAGCGCCGCGCACAGGCGTTGGCGAACTTTGTCGGAGTCCTCGACGAGTATGACTTCGATCAAGGCATTGGCTCACAGAGTGCGGATACGTCGAAGAGGGTGCAAGGGCACGTCGAGCAATGCTAATCAAAGGCGAACCCTCGCTCTGTAGGCTGCGCGCCTTGCCTAGTGTAGGGGAAAGACTACAGGAACCGAAACAGGTCTATACCCAGATCGGTATTAGCTTGCAAGCCTTATGGGGAAGGAGTCTTACGGCTATACCCCTCTTGGAGAAGGGCTCTGCTCAAGCGAGCAAGCCTTGCTCGATGACGTATCGAGTCAACTCGGCATTGCTCTGCAGGCCGATTTTCTCCACGATGCGGGCGCGATAGGTGCTCACCGTTTTGGGGCTTAGGTGCAGTTCGTCGGCGATCTGGTTGAGGCTCTTGCCCATCGCGATGGCGCGCAGCACTTCGAACTCACGGTCCGACAACAACTCGTGCGCGGGCCGATCGCTCTTGGCGCCGACCTCGGTCACCAGCCGCTCGGCGAGCGCCGAACTCACATACTTGCCGCCGCCGGCGACCTTGCGAATCGCGGTCACCAACAGTTCGGGTGCGCTCTCTTTATTGAGAAATCCGTCGGCGCCGTCGCGCAAGGCGCGCATGGCGTATTGGTCTTCGGTGTAGGCGCTTAGGATCAGCACCGCCAGCTTCGGCATTTCGCTCTTGATCACTTTGAGTAGGTCGAGCCCGGAGCGCCCGGGCAGCGACAGGTCGAGCAGCAGCAGATCGAAGGCGCGCGCGCGCAGCTGCTGCAGCGCCTCGGGCACCGAAGTCGCCTCGCCCGCCACCGCGATGTCGGCCACTTCGGCCAAAATGCGCTTCAGCCCCTCGCGCACCACCGCATGGTCGTCGACGATCAGGATCTCAATTCGCTTACCCGCCACGACTGCTCTCCCAACTTGGTGCTGTCCGGTTGATCCGGCTGCTCGTCGGTCTTCGGCGCAGTCGCATCGACCGGCAGCCACGCGGTCACTTCGGTGCCGCTGCCCGGCGCACTCACCACCGACAAGAAGCCCCCCAGCTGATGTGCCCGCTCGGTCATCCCGAACAGCCCGAACGAGCCCTGCTTGCCGCGCGCCTCCTCGGCAAAGCCACAACCGTTGTCTCGTACGCTCAACAGCACGCCGCCGCGTTGCGAGCGCAAGCGTATCCGAACCTCGCCCGCGCCGGCGTGGCGCGCAACATTGGTCAGCGATTCTTGCAGAATGCGAAACAGCGCGGTCTGATGCGACTCGGGCAACTCGGCGAAGTCGTCCACACTGTCGAACTTGATGTCGAGCCCGGTGCGAGCGCCGAAATCTGCCGCCAAAGTCTTGGCGGCGGCCGAAATGCCGAGATCGTCCAGGATGAGAGGACGGAGATCGCCGACGATGCGGCGGATAGCGATCGCCGAGCCTTCCACGGTTTGCTGCATGCGCGCAGCCACCTCGGAGATGGTGTCGTGATCGGCGTAGTGCTTCTGAATCCAACCGAAATCCATGCGTAGCGCGGTCAGATCCTGGCCCAATTCGTCGTGCAAGGAGCGCGCGATGCGCTTGCGCTCGGCCTCGATGTCGGCCTGCAACCGCGCCCCCATATCGCGCAGCTTAGCGGTCGACGCCTCCAACTCCTCGCGCAGCCGATTGGCGAGATCGTACGGCTCGCGCACGCCGCTGATAAACACGCTGCGGTAGATGAGCGTGTAGCCGACCACTCGGTACACGTGGCTCAAGAAGTTGTCCAGGTCGCTGGGGTGGATGTACAACGCGTTGTAGATCTGGCTCAGCCCCATCACGCCGCTGGCGGCGAACAAGTACACCCAGCTCGCGGTGCACTCGCGATACCAGCGAAAATAGAACGCCACGGCGGCACCCACGTACAAGGCGAGCAATACCACTTCGGTCCACACCTTCACCGGCGTGAGGCCTTGGCCGGCGACGAACATGCGCGGCAGCCATTCCAAGCGATACAGGCCGATCCAATATACGACACCCACCAGCAGCAAGGTCGCAGCGAGATACAGGTAGCGCTCGCCGCGCACGCGCAACGGCCGCCACGGCAGCAGCGCCAACCCGAGCAGCGCGATGCCCGCCAGCAAGCGCGTGGCGAGCGAGAAGTTGATCGACTTCTCCGGCGAGGCCGGGGTGATGAAATCGGGCATGCCGACGAAGGACAAGGTGTGTCCGAAGTCGATCATCGCCACGCCGAGGAAGGCGCACCCCAACAACGCCGTGGTGCGCGCCCGGCTGCGATCGTGCGTATCCCAACCGACCGCGAATACCAACCACGCTACCACAATGGAGAACACCTCCATCGCCGTGTGCGCCGGCAAGTAGACGTCGGAAGGAAACACGAACTCGATCGGCAGCGCTGCCACCGCGGATAGCAGCAACAGACACGCCGCGAGCAACGCGAGCGGTGCGCGAAAGTCTTTCGATCCGAGGGACGCAAGAGCTGGCATGGTTCGATCTAGCTGGCCTCATGAACGCGGCTTACGGGCGCGTGCTTGCGCGCGAGACAAGCTTGAACGCAATCGCGAGCAAGTCTACTGCCGGCGCCGTGTAGGCGTCTACCTTACACGCAATCGAGCAAGAAATCAGCCTGTCGGCAAATGCCTTGAGCCGCCGGGTGCGTCGCCGCTGCACAAGGCTTCGCGGTCACGCCGCCACGGGCCTCACCGCGAAGCCGCCGGCAGGCCGCGCGGCGAGTGCCTATTCGCTCACCAGCCGGTCGGCGCGTGTGAACGACCAAGTGCGTGTGATAGTGAGCACGTCGGTGTCCTTGCGCACCTCGACCGGAAACGGCGCAAACGGCGCTGCCAATTCGACGATATGCAACGCGGCGGCATCGAGCACGCGTTGCCCCGAGGAGCGCACGATCTCGACGTTCTCCAAGCGGCCGTCGGCGCGAATCGCCACGGTCATCAACAAGCTGCCGTACAGTCTTTTCTGCCGCGCCGCCTCGGGGTAGTTGCGATTGCCGACACGCTCGATCTGCGTGCGCCAATCCTCGACGTACTGGGCGAAGCGATACTCTTCGGTGCGCGCGCCGACGAACTTGCGTTTGGGTCGCTTTTGATACTCGTCCCAATCCTTGGAAATCTGCGCTTCCAGCCGCGCCATCTCGCGCACGCGGTCGAGTTGCGGCTGCCGCTCGCTCGCCTGCCTCTGCTCGGGCGAGGGTTGCGCGTGCGGCGCATCGGCCTGCTCGGGTTGGCCGCGCGGCAACGGGTCGGTCTGCAGCTTGCTCTGGCTGCGCAACTGGCTCATCAACTGCCGCGAGCGCTCTTCCAACGCGGCGAGCTTGCGCGCCGCCGCTTCCAATTGCGGATCGTCCGCCTCGCTCGGTCGCACGGTCTGCTCGACCTTGGGCATCGGGCTCTTGGCGCGGCGATCGTCGTCGGTGTTGCCGCCGCCGTCTAAGTTGGCCTGCGCCAGCGCGAGCGCATCGAGCGGCCGCTCACCCGCCTTGGCGTTCACCAGCACGACGTCGAGCGAGGTGCGATCGTCTTTGAGTTTGGTCGGCGGCAAGGTGAACGCAACGCCGAACAACAGTCCCGCGTGCAGCGTGATCGACAACGCGAGTGCCGTCTGCATGCGCTCGGTGCTCGAAAAGCGCAAGCGCGCCAACAACTCGCCTAGCCGCGGCATGGCCCGCTCACGCCGCTTTGGCCTTGAACTGGCAGGCCACGCCGAGTTCCCACTCGTCGATGTCGCCCAGCACAACGTGCACTTCCGTGCTGGGCGCCAAATTGGGCAGCGAGGGCACGCGGCACACCAGCGGCATGCCGGCCAGGCGAACCGTGGCCTCGCGCAACACGGTGGCGGTGGTCTCTTCGACCTGCTCCTGCGCTAGGTAGCGCAGACACCAATAGCGCTCCATCGCCCGCTGAAACTCGGCGTAAGCGTCGTAGGCCATCTCGAAGGCGCGCATGGCGGCACCGATTTCCTCCGCCTCGCGCGAATAGGGCGCCGGTCGTCCCTGCGCCCAGGCGAGCAGTTGGCGCTGATTGACCAGATCGACATAGCGGCGCAACGGCGAACTCGACCACGCGTACTGCTCGACGCCGAGCCCCTCGTGTGCGCGCGCGGTCAGACTCATGCTCACCTTGCCGCCGCCCTGGGTACGGTAGATAGCGGCCAGATTCTGCTCAGCCAACACTGCGCCCCAAGTCGCATTGGCGGCGATCATCAGCTCGGAGACGACTTTGTCGATGGGCGAGCCGCGCAGTCGCGGCACGATGCGCACGCGGCCGTCCTCGACGTAGAAGTTGTAATCGACGGGCTGATAGGCCGGCTCGAGCTTGCCGCGCCGCACTTCGAGCGCGGTGGCCGCGCGCCACAAGGTGAGCAGTTCGCGTTTGAACGGATACTCGCCGGCGTCGGTGCCGATCGACGCTTGGTTGAAAACTTGCTCGAGCGAGTCGTGGCGCAGATTGGCCGCGATGGGCACCCGCTCTACTCGCGTCTCGTGCTGCAACAGCGCGTAATCGGGCGTAGAAAGCGTGAGATAGAGCGAGAGCGCCGGGCACGCAGCGCCGGCCTGCAAGGTGAACTGCTCGACCACGGCCTCGGGCAGCATGGTGATCTTGTCGCCCGGAAAGTACACGGTAGACAGGCGCTCGCGTGCCATCCGGTCGACCTCCGAGCCCGGCTCGACGCCGAGTGCCGGCGCGGCGATGTGGATGCCGATGCGCACCCGGCCGGAGTCGAGGGTTTGCACCGAAAATGCATCATCGATCTCAGTCGTAGTGACGTCGTCGATGCTAAATGCGCGCACTTCGGCGAGCGGCAAGTCCAGCGGCACTGCCGGCGGCGCCAGCGGCGTGAACGCCGTGCCACGGGGAAAGTACTGGTACAAGAATCGGTTCAGATGGTACTCGTGAGCGCTGGCGAAGGCGCCGCAGCGATGCAGCAGCTTGGCCGCCGTGGTCTTGTGCGCCAGGCAGGCCGCTTCCAGCGCCTTATACTCGAGGGAGTTCTTGTCCGGATCGTAGAGCAGTTCGCCGACCAGCGGAGAAAACGCCTCGGGCAACACGCCCTTGCCCAGTTCGGCCACGTAGCGCGCCTTGGTTTCCTCTTGCAAGCGCTTGCGTTCCACGCTGGCGAGTGCCGCTTTCAGCGCGTCCTGCGGCGCCGCCTTGTAGCGTCCCTTGCCCTTCTTGTAGAAATACATCGGCGCGCCGTGCAGACGCAACAGCAAGGCCGCCGCCTCGATCGGTGTAGGCGCGCGTCCGAAGTACTCTTGGCCCAGGCTCGCGTAATCGAATTCTTGCACCCCGCAGCATTGCCACAGAAAGTCCACGTCGATATTTTTGGCCTCGGCTTCGGCCCGGCTCATCAACTCGCCCGCGCTCGGCGTATCGAAACGCAACAGCACGTTGCTCGACTTGATCTTGCTGCGCTTGCCGTGCGGCGCCTCGACCTGCAGCGAGGCGTCGTTGTCGGCCAACACGCTACCGACCTTAAAGCCGCCGTCCTCTTCGTAGAAGACGTTCATGCCGAAACGCGTGTGGGCGCCGATTCCGAAGTGGCGCGCGAAGTAGGGGAGTATAAGTCTGTAAGTCGCATCTGGATGCGGTCTATATGCTAGTACTATGCCTAGTAGGGGGAGTCCGTCGCCTCGCTATGCCGAGGTCGCCGCGCCAAGTCCGCTCCATTGCAGAACCATGTCGACGTACTTGGCGAAGTCGCGCATTGCATGATCGCCGCCTTCGATCACCAGTTGCTTGGCGCCGACATAGCGCATGACACCGGCGCGGTAGTCGATGATCTCGTCGCCCGTTTCGGTGATGAGGAAGTAGCGCTCGGGGTGCGCGAGCCTCGGCACGGCCAGCGCCGCAAGTTCGCTCAAGTGCGTCTCGGTCAGCAGGTATTCCTCGCCGGTGTACAGGTTGCGTTGCGGGCCCAAATAGGCGCGCAGATCTTGCTGCGGCATGATGGCGGGATTGAGCAGCACCGCCTTGCAGCCATATTTCTCGACCAAATAGGTGGCGTAATACCCGCCCAACGAACTGCCGACCAGGGTCAGCTCGCGCGCGTCGACGTCGGTCAGCGCTTGCTCGATCGTCGCAACCGCTTGGGCGGGCCGGTGCGGCAGCGCGGGACAGCGGAAACACTCGCCCAAACCGCGCGATTGCAGGGCCTGCTTGAGCAAGGTGGACTTGAACGAGGCGGGCGAGCTGTTGAAACCGTGCAGGTAGACGAGCAGGGCGCGAGCAGCGGACCTCACGTAGGTTTCCTATGCCAACACCTCTTTCACCGCGCTCACCGCCTGGCGGCACTGTTCGGCCGTGATGCCGTAGTGCGTGACGGCGCGCACGCGCTGGCCGCCGAAGGCCACCATGCGCACGCCGCGGGCGGCGAGCTTGGCGATGAACTCCGGCACTTCGACCCTGTTCGCCGCTAGCTCGAACACGACGATGTCGGACTGCACGCGCGCGGGATCGATTTCGATGCCGGGGACACGAGCCAACCCCTCGGCGAGCAAGCGAGCGTTGGCGTGATCCTCGGCCAGCCGATCGACCATTTCATTGATCGCCACCATACCGGCCGCCGCGAGTACGCCGGCTTGGCGCATGCCCCCGCCGAGCATCTTGCGTATGCGACGCGCCCGCTCGATGAGCGGCTTGGGTCCGGCCAGCAGGGAGCCCACCGGCGCGGACAATCCTTTCGACAGACAGAACTGCACGCTGTCGACGTGCTCGGTGATGGCCCGCACCGGCACGCCGAGCGCGACCGCCGCGTTGAACACGCGCGCACCATCCAGGTGCAGGGGCACCCCGGCCGCGCGTGCTTGGGCGTGCACCTCGGCCATGTAGTCCGGCGCCAGCACCGCGCCGCCGCAGCGGTTATGCGTGTTTTCCAGGCACAGCAGGCCGGGCGGCGCATAGTGCGCATCGTCGATCTTGACCAGCGCTTGGCGCAGCGCAGCGGGCTCCAAGGTGCCGTCGGGACGGTTGGCCACCGTGTGGTACACGAGGCCGCCCAGCGCCGACCCGCCGCCCGCCTCGTAGTTGTAGATGTGGCTCTCGGTGCCGACGATGACGCGCTGGCCGCGCGCGCAGTGCGATAGGAGAGCGGTCAAGTTGCCCATGGTGCCGCTCACCACCAGGACTGCCGCCTCTTTGCCGACCAGTTCCGCCGCGGCCCGCTCCAGCCGATTGACGGTCGGATCCTCGCCGAACA
>CAZILI010000030.1:15362-17601 GCA_964539965.1 uncultured Burkholderiales bacterium
CTCGCGCATGCCCGGGGTAGGAAGGGTCACCGTGTCGCTGCGCAGGTCTATCACCGGCAGTGTCGGCGGGGTTGGGGTCTGCAAAGCTTGGCCGTAGGCGCTCATGAGAATGAAATGGGGTAGTGAGTCAGGTTTTCCAGCCGAAAATGCTTGCCGTCTCGGGTCGGCGCGGTTAATTTTACCAGCCACGCCGCAAGCGAAGGGGAATGGTCCGAAAGCCTATGACGACGCGCGCAAATCAAACATCACTGGCGGAGACCGCCCGCCGCATCGAAGCGGGCGAACTCAAGAGCGAAGCCTTTACCCTAGCCTTGATCGAAGCGATCAAGCGGCGCGAAGCCGAGGTCGGCGCGTGGCAATGGTTCGAGGCCGA
Source organism: uncultured Burkholderiales bacterium (assembly GCA_964539965.1). Classification (GTDB taxonomy): domain Bacteria; phylum Pseudomonadota; class Gammaproteobacteria; order Burkholderiales; family JALYOK01; genus CAZILI01. The sequence goes on from CAZILI010000030.1 coordinate 15,736, forward strand.
GCGAGCGCTGCGCCTGGCGCGCGAGGCCGATGCGGGAGGCGAGCGGGGGGCGCTGCACGGCATTCCGATCGGCATCAAGGACATCATCGCAACCCGCGGCATCCCGACCGAGGTGGGCTCGCCGGCCTTCGCCGGTCGGGTGCCGAGCGAAGACGCCACCGTCGTACAAAAGCTGCGGGCGGCGGGCGCATTCGTGATGGGCAAGACCGTCACCACAGAATTCGCCTTCCGCAAGCCCGGCAAGACCCGCAATCCTTGGAATACGGCGCACACGCCGGGTGGCTCCTCCAGCGGATCGGCCGCGGCGGTGGCGGCGGGCTTCGTCCCCGCTGCGCTGGGCTCGCAGACCTTGGGTTCGATCATCCGCCCGGCGGCGTTTTGCGGCGTGGTCGGTTTCAAGCCGAGCTACGGGCTCATCTCGCGGGCCGGGGTGTTTCCGTTCGCCGCGAGCCTCGATCACATCGGCACGTTCACCCGCTCGGTCGCCGACGCCGCTTGGCTCGCGGCGCAGCTGACTGGCTATGACGCGGCCGACGCCGCGAGCCTGGCCGCGCCGCAGGCCATCGCGCCGGTCATCGTGCCGTTGGCGCGAGCGCCCAGGCTCGCGCTCGTCAAGACGCCGAATTGGGATGCCGCGGAAGCCGCACAGCAGGCCTCGCTGCTGGCCTGCGCCCAAGCGCTGCGCGAGGCCGGTGCGCAAGTCGTCGAACTCGATTTGCCCGCGCCGTTCGCTCGCGCGCAGGACACCGTGCAAACTGTCATGCGCTGCGAGGCCGCGCAGGTGTTTCGCCCGATCAAAGCGGCGCACCCGGACAAAGTCAGCGAGCACATCGCCGAAGTGATCGAGACCGGCCAGCAATTCAGCGCGGCGCAATACCTCGATGCGCTCGCGAACGGCCGCGCTGTGCGCGAAGGGATCGCGCAACTGTTGCGCGGGGTCGACGCTATCATCACTGCGCCGGCGCCGGGCGAAGCGCCCGAGGGCTTGGGTTTCACCGGCAATCCGGTGTTCTGCTCGACGTGGTCGCTTGCCGGCGTTCCCGCGGTGACCATTCCGGTCGCGCGTGGCCCTCGCGGCTTGCCGCTCGGCCTGCAAATCGTAGGTAAATCCTTAGACGACATGACCGTCCTCTCGGTGGCCGAGTGGTGTGAGCGACACCTGCCGCCGTTCGAGGGCTTGCGCGAAGCCGGGTAGTGCGACGGTAGGCGGGTAAGGCCGGAGTGAGGCCGTATCGCCCCGACCGGGCCATCGCCGGCTTGCGAGACAGACTGCGCGCACTTCTGCGGTGCGCAAGCAGCTGGAGACGTTAGGCTACGCCTGCGAGGTGGTCGAAGGCGGCCCCTAAGTGGAGGCGCCCTCCGCATAATGCAGTGCCCGTCCAGCGATGGATGCGCAGCCGGCGGCGCGGATTTTCACTAGAATAGCGCTCGACCCATAAAAACAAGAGTCACGCAGATGCTCAATAGATCGGGTACCCACCTTGCCGCGCTGGCGAATCTCGCTCTTGCCTTATTGCTGCTTTCGCCCGCCGCTTGGGCGCGCGAACCGCTGGTGCGAGAGGGCATACACTTCGGCAATTGTCCGGGCCTCTCAGCAGAGGAAACAGCCGCTTGGCGCAGCGACGCCGGTCACTGGTTCGATGCGAACAACGAGCGCGACGGCGCGGCGCCCTTTGTCGTCGCCAGTGTCAAGCCGGGCGACCAGTACACCTTGGTGGAATGGGATATCACGCCGCTGTTCAAGGGCTGGGAGGACAAAACCTATCCTAACGACGGCGTAGTGCTGCGCTCGACGAGTTCCGACGGGAAGAGCATCACGCGCTTCTGGAGCCAAAAGGCGGCCAACGAGCACTTCCGGCCCGCGGT
>CAZILI010000031.1:0-10515 GCA_964539965.1 uncultured Burkholderiales bacterium
CACCAGAATATGCCGCGCGCGTGTCTGCATCACCGATCGGCCCGCACCTTTGCCGCGCTCGTCCAGCAACTTGACGATGTGAAACCCGTTGCCGCTGCGCAAGATGCCACTCACTTCACCTTTCTTCAGCTTGCCGAGCGCATCCAGATATAAACTCGGAAGCTTGGCCGGGCTGCGCCAGCCCAGCGAGCCCGCCTTCAGTGCCTCGTCGGCATCCGAGTAGGTGGCGGAAACCTGGCCGAAGTCGGTGCCCTGCTTGAGCGCCGCGAGCGCGGCTTGCGCGCGCTTGTTGCGGTCTTCGATTTCCTCCGGCGCGGCTTGCTCGGGCAGACGAATCAGGATATGCGCAACCAGCAGCTCCTCGTCTCCCTTTATCGCCGGGCGCTGCGCGTCGGCGGTAAGCTGGGCGTCGACCTCGACGTCGCTGACCGCCAGTTTGCTGTCGATCTCACGTTCGCGCAGCCGCTGAATGGTGAGTTCTGCCCGCACGTCGTCGCGAAACCGATTGAAGACAACACCGTCGCGTTGCAGGGTGTTACGAAATTCGGTCATCCCCATCCCGTTCTCGCGAGCGATGCCCTGAATGGCCCGATCGACTTGCGCGTCGTCCACGCGCAACCCCAAGTCCCTCGCCTGTTGGAGCTGCAGCGTGTTGTAGATCAGGCGCTCTAGCATCTGGCGCGACAGTTCGCGCCGACTCGGCAGCGGTGTTCCCTGCTTTTGCAGTTGCGCGATGGCGCCGTCCAGCCGCCGATCGAGCTCGATTTGCGTGATGACTTCCTCGTTTACGATCGCGACGATGCGATCGATAGGCTGTGCGGCGCGAGCGGGGGGCGACTCGGCCGGCGCGGGCGATCGCTCCTCGTTCTGCGCTTGCGCGCACACGCCGCCGCAGATTAGTGCCGCGCCGATGGTAAGGCGAATGAGTGCTTTCATGGATTGATTTCCTGGGACTTGATGTAGCCGGGAATGTTCTGCCGCAACGCCTCCAGCGGATTGGTTCCGAAGCGTGACAGTCCGTTCAGTTCGAGTTGGATGAAGAAAGACGTCGAAACCAACTGCTCGGCGGTAGTGAAGCGATGGGCCACGATGCGCACCTCCCAGCAGCCGGCAGTATACTCGAGCCCCGCCAAGCCCTCGAGCAGCTTGCCGTCGTCGATGGAGTAATTGACGCGGCCCAACGCGTACCAGTTGCGCGTGATCGGCCACTGGGCAGAGAGGTCAATCTGGGCGGGGATGCCCGCGGGCGGGATAGAGGTTACGCTGGCGGAACGGTAGCTCGCATTCAGCACTTTGCCGGGCGCCGGGCTGTAGCGCACGCCGTAGGAAACTCGCTCGAACTTGTTCTCCCGCGGGTCGAATTGCCAGCCGCCGTCGATCGACCATCTGGGCGAGAGCATACCCGACAGGCCGAGCAACACGTCGGAGCTTTTTCTTCCCAGCGGGACGTTGGGACCGTCCAAAGTCACGCGCGGCTCGGTAAAGTAGTATCGTTGCGCGATTGCCGCGCGCAAGCGCTCGGCCCCGCTATCGGACTCGATGAATCGGCTCGCCACGCCGGCGGTCACCTGATTGGCGTCGTTGATCCGATCGCCGCCGATGAACTGATTTTCGCTGAAAATCTGCGCGAAGCCGAAGTCGAGCAAGCCGGTCGATAGTCTCGGGATTTGGCTCTGGTCCTTGAACGGTATGTTCACGTAGAACAATCGGGGTTCGAGCGTCTGGCGGTAGGCGCGCTCGCGAAACGCCAGTTCGCGCTCGAAGATCAGCCCCGAGTCGACGCTCACGATCGGCAAGCCGCGGCTGATGTCGGTCGGCCCTAAGGGATTGCGCTCCAGAGCATAGCGCGTGTAGTGATAGCCCAGCTTCGGCGTCACGAAAGCGTAGCTCGTCTGCAGCGGATAGCTCGCCTCCGGGTAGGCGATAAAACGCTTGCCCTCGGCTTGGCTCGGGTGGCCGAAATCGGTCGCCTCGCCGTACAAGTGCAAATCGATACCGCGGTAGTTGCGCTTGTCGCCCGTCAGAATTGCCTGCGGCCTTAGCCGATAGGGGCGATCCCCGGTCGGATTGGTCGGGTCCTCCAGAGTTTGATAGCTCAGCTGCTGCAGCGAAAAGGTCCAGGTCGGATCGCCGTAGCGAAACGTGATATCGCGCGGCAAGTTGGTCTGAGAGGTCTGGGCAATGCGCGTGGTGAGATCGCGAAAATAGTTGTCGTCGGAAGCCTTCTGCAAGTTGACTCCCGCGGACCAGCCGGCGGGCAAAGTCTGCGCGTGCAGCCACTTGAAGAAGTAGCGGTGCTCGCCAAGCTGACGATCGTTGGGAAGGATGTCACCCTGCGCCTCGCCGCGAAAATTCGGGTAGAGATAGCGAAACTCGTTCTGCATCTGCAAACCCCGCTTGGACAAGATCCGCGGGGCGAACGTGGCATCGAGATTCGGGGCGATGTTCCAGTAGTACGGCACCTCGGCCTCGAAACCGCTGCGTCCGGTGGTGCCGAAAGTGGGGGTGAGAAAGCCGCTCTTGCGCTTGTTGCTGAGTGGAAACGTAGCCCAGGGCATATAGAAAATCGGCACACCCTTGAACACGACGGTGGCGTTGTGCGCTTCGCCTACCTCCGTGTCGCGATCCAAGTCGAGATCGCGCACGCGCAAGAACCAGTCGTCTTGCCCAGGCGCGCACGTGGTGTAGGTGCCCAAGCTCACCTGTTCGCGCTCCTCTCCGAGAAACCGGATGAGAGCGCCGGAGCCGCGCGCCGCGAATTTGCGATCGGCCTTCTTCGCCAAGGAATAGTTCGGCTTTTCGATGAAGCCTTCCGCCGAGTCGAGGTCGTAGCGAAATCGCTCGCCCTCGACCGCGTCGCCATCGCGCTCGAAGCGCACCTTGCCTTCGCCGGTCACTTCGTTGGTCGCCTCGAAGTACTCCAGCTCGTCCGACAACAGCCGTAGGCCGCCTTGCTGCACCTCGACCGCGCCGCGCGCCTTCGCGCTTTGACCGGTGCGGCCTTCGATCTTGTCGGCTCTGAGATACACCGGCATGTCACGCTGCGCGCCGGTCTGGCTGGTTGGGTTGGATTCGGGTCTAGTCGGCGCCGACGCGTCATCGGCCGAGGCCGGAAAGTTGCAGACGAAGCAAAGCAGTACCGTGGTAAGCCAAAGCGGTGGCAGACCCATCTTCGGGTTATTCTGAGTTGAGGTGCTAAAATCGCACAAATTCATGGATTAAGCAAACCGTGGATCGCCTCGACCGCCTGCGCGCATGGATCGCCGAGCAGTACCACGGCGCCACTTTCAGCATCGAACCCGCATCGGCCGACGCGAGCTTTCGACGCTATTTTCGCGTCCGCGTCGACGGCGCCAGCCTGATCGCCATGGACGCGCCGCCGCCGCAGGAAGACTGCGCGCCTTTTGTTCACGTCGCCAAGCTTTTCCTCGCCGCCGGGGTAAACGTGCCGAAGGTGCTGGCGCAAAATCTCGCAGAAGGCTACCTGCTGCTGACCGATCTCGGGTCCCAAACCTACCTGAATGTGCTCCATGAAGGCAACGCGGACGAATTGTATTTGTCCGCGCTGAACGCGCTGGTCAAGATACAACTCACCAGCCAACCGGAGGCCCTGCCCGCGTACGACGAAAGCCTGCTGCTGCGCGAAATGCGGCTTTTCCCCGACTGGTACGTGGCCAAGCATAAAGGCGTCGCGCTCACGCCCACACAGTCGGAGGTCATCGACACGACGTTTCGCGCCCTGCTCGCCAACAACCTCGCGCAGCCTCGCGTGTATGTGCATCGCGACTACCACTCGCGGAATCTCATGCAGTGCGAGCCCAATCCCGGCATACTGGATTTTCAGGATGCGGTGTACGGCCCTATCACATACGACGCCGTATCGCTGCTGAAGGACGCCTACGTCGAATGGGAGGAAGAGCGCTTGCTCGATTGGCTGATTCGCTACTGGGAGTTCGCGCGTAAGGCCCGTCTGCCGGTGCACGGCGATTTCGCGCTTTTCCACCGCGACTTCGAGTGGATGGGCTTGCAGCGGCACATCAAGGTGTTGGGCATTTTCGCGCGCCTTTATCACCGCGACGGCAAGGACGCCTACCTCAAGGATCTGCCGCTGGTCATGAAATACACCCGCAATGCCTGTCAGCGCTATCGCGAGTTCGCCCCTTTCCTGCGTTTGTTGGACCAACTCGAACAGATCGAAACGTGCGCGAAGTACACGTTCTAGCCCGCGCGGGTTACGCAGTCCGCTAAACATATGAACGCCATGATTCTTGCCGCCGGGCGCGGCGAGCGCATGCGCCCCTTGACCGACACCTTGCCCAAACCCTTGATCGCGGTCGGCGGTAAGCCGCTCATCGTCTGGCACATCGAGCGCCTGGCGAGCGCGGGTTTCGAGCTGATCGTCATCAACCATGCGCACCTGGGTCACATGATCGAGGCCGCGCTCGGTGACGGCGCGCGCTTCGGCGTGCGTATCCGCTATTCGCCGGAGAACCCCGCGCTGGAGACCGCCGGCGGCATCGCCAAAGCGTTGCCGTTGCTGGGACACGCACCGTTCGCGCTGGTCAACGCGGATGTGTTCTGCGACTACGATTTTCGCTCCCTGCGCGACAAGCTCGGCGCCGACCCGGCCGGGGAGACACTCGCCCACCTCGTGCTGGTCGATAATCCGCCGCAGCATCCGCGAGGCGACTTCTATCTGAGCCACGGGGTGCTGCAAGCCGATGGCGGCGAGCGCCTCACCTACAGCGGCATCGGCGTGTATCGAACCGCGCTGTTCGAAAGCGTCGCGCCCGGGGGCAAGGCGGCGCTGGCCCCGCTACTGCACGCCGCCATCGCGCAGCGCCGGGTCAGCGGCGAGCGCCATGCCGGCCTGTGGGAAGACGTCGGCACGCCGCAGCGCTTGCAAAGCCTCAACCAACGCCTCGCAGCGGCGCTAAGATAGCCGCTTTCGGCGACGCCGCTTCGACTATGTCCCTCTCCTACTTCCTGCAGCGCCGCGCCCGCCTCGCGCGTGCCATGTCGGCCGGTGTGGCTATCGTGCCGACCGCGAGCGAGAAAACGCGCAACCGCGATGCGCACTATCTGTATCGCTACGACAGCTACTTCTACTACCTCACCGGATTCGCCGAGCCCGAAGCCGTCGTGGTGGTCATCGCCGGCAAGACGCCCAAGCAGGTGCTGTTTTGCCGCGACAAGGATCCCGCGCGCGAAATCTGGGACGGCAGGCGCCACGGGCCGAAGGGCGCGAAGCGACGATTCGCCTTCGACGAGACGTATCCGATCGCCAAGCTGGACGAGCTCATGCCCAAGCTGATCGCGGATCAACCCAAGCTCTTCTATCCGTTCGGCGCCGATAGCGGATGGGATCAGCGTGTCGCCGGCTGGGTGAACGCGGTCAAGGCGCAAGCGCGAACGGGCGTCAGCGCGCCGGCGGAAATCACCGACGTGCGCGCCTTGTTAGACGACATGCGTCTGGTCAAGGATCGGCTCGAGCTCGACTGCATGCGCCGCGCCGCGGCGATCGCGACCGCCGCGCACGCGCGCGCGATGCGCGCCACGCGCGCAGGCATGATGGAGTATGAAGTCGAAGCCGAGCTGATCCACGAGTTTCGCAAGAGCGGCGCGCAAGCGCCGAGCTACACCCCCATCGTGGCGGGCGGCGCCAATGCCTGCATCCTGCACTACGTGGAGAACGACGCCAAGCTCAGGCGCGGCGACTTGCTGCTGATCGACGCCGGCTGCGAGGTGAACGGCTACGCCTCGGATATCACGCGCACCTTCCCGGTTGACGGCAAGTTCTCGCCGGCGCAAAAAGACATCTACGACCTGGTGCTGGCGGCGCAGGCCGCGGCCACGCGCGCGGTCAAGCCGGGCGCGCTGTTCGATACCTATCACGAGGCGGCGCTGCGCGTCCTGGCACGCGGATTCATCGACTTGAAGCTATGCCGAGGCTCGGTGGACAAGGTATTGGAGAAAGGCGACTATCGCCGCTTTTACATGCATCGTACCGGCCACTGGCTCGGCTTGGACGTGCACGACGCAGGCGACTACAAGCGCGACGGTCGGTCGCGCAAGCTCGCCCCCGGCATGGTGCTCACGGTCGAGCCGGGCTGCTACATCCGGCCCGCCGGTAACGTGCCCAAGCACTTTTGGAACATCGGCGTGCGCATAGAGGACGACGTGCTGGTGACGCGCGGCGGCCGCGAAGTGCTGACAAGCCCGCCGCGAAGCGTGCGCGAGATCGAAAGCGAGATGCGAGCCGCGTGAGCGCGCATGCAGACATCGTCGTCGTAGGCGGCGGACCGGTCGGATGCGCTTTCGCGCTGGCGCTCGCCGGCACGCCGCTGCGGGTCAACGTGCTGGAAGCGAGCCCGGCCGGGGCGCCGGTGTCCGACGCGCGTATCCTCGCCTTGTCGTACGCGAGCAAGCAGATTCTCGAGCGCATCGGTGCCTGGCCGGCAACGCTACAGACGAACCCGATTGCCTGCGTGCACGTGACCCAGCGCGGCAGTTTCGGCCGCACCATGCTCGAGGCGGCCGATCTGGGCTTGCCCGCGCTCGGATACGTCGTGCGCTACGCCGCGCTAGCCGATGCCCTGCGACAAGCGTTGCGCTCGAGCGGCATTGGGTTCGAGTATGGCGCGTCGGTGGACGATGCCCGATCGACGGCGAGCTATGCATGCGTCGAGTTTCGCGCCGCGCGGACGCAGCATACGGTTACCGCGCAACTGGTGGTGCTCGCCGACGGCGGCCGCGGCGGCAATCTCTCGCGCGGGGTGAGCGCCAGCGAGACCGACTATCGGCAAACTGCGGTCGTGGGCCTGATCAAGACCGATCGTCATCACGCTCACATCGCCCACGAGCGCTTCACACCAGATGGTCCCGCAGCGCTGCTGCCGATCGACGATCGATTCGCCTTCGTCTGGACGGTGGCGCGCGAACGGGCCGATGAGATACTTGGACTCCCCGACCACGCATTCTTGCTCCGCTTTCAGTCACACTTCGGCGAGAAGGCGGGCCGCTTTCTCGAAGTCGGGCCGCGCAACTCGTTCCCTCTGCGCTTGCGGCGCGTGCGGCAAGTGGTCGACGGGCGCGTCGTGCGAGTGGGAAACGCCGCGCAAACGCTGCATCCGGTGGCCGCGCAGGGCTTCAACCTGGGTCTGCGCGACGCTTGGGAGTTGGCGCGCCGTCTCAAGGCCGATCCCGTCGGGCTCGCCGGCGAAGCGCCGTTGCTCCATGAGTACGCTCGCGCGCGGCGGTTGGACACGGGCCTTAGCGTGGGTATTACCGATTTACTGGTGCGCAGCTTCGGCGGCGAAAGCAAGGTTATGGGGAGCGCGCGCGGGATAGCGTTGCAGGCGCTGGACAGCTTGCCGCCGCTGAAGCGACTGTTCGCGCGCAAGATGATCTTCGGCGCGAGCGGCTGATGCGGTACGACGTGCTCATCGTCGGCGGGGGCATCGTCGGCGCGGCATTCGCGCTCGCATTGCGCGGCAGCGGACTCACGATCGGTCTCATCGAGCCACGGCGGCCGGGCGCGCCTGCGGACGAGGCTTTCGACCATCGCGTATATGCGCTCAACGCGGCAAGCCTCGCGCTGCTGTCGCGGCTGCGCGCTTGGGCACGCGTTCCAGCCGAGCGCGTGGCCCGCATCGAGGCCATGCAAGTGTGGGGCGACGACGATGCGCGGCTGGACTTCTCGGCGCAAGACGCGCACTTGGACGATCTCGCTGTCGTGGTCGAGAACAAGCGATTGACGTACGCGCTTTGGCAGGAGTTGAGCGCATCGAGCGAGATCACCTGTATCGTCGGCAAGACGGCCGAAGTTGCGCTGCCGCCCGCGGGCGGGGCTTGCGTGACCCTGGAAGACGGTCGATTCGTCGACTCGACCTTGCTGGTGGCCGCCGACGGCGCCGATTCTCGCGTGCGGAAGGCGCTCGAGTTTGCCGTCGAAGAGAAAGACTATCGCCAGACGGCGTTGGTCGCCAATTTCGCTTGCGCGCGATCGCACGGCGGCATTGCGCGGCAGTGGTTTCGCCGCGACGGTGTGCTCGCCTTTCTCCCGCTGCCGGGTGAGCGGATGTCTATCGTCTGGTCCGTCGAGTCCACTGAAGCGCAGCGCCTGGCCGGCCTGTCGGCCGAGGCGTTCGCGCGCGAAGTCGCCGAGGCGGGGCAGGAGGAACTCGGCGAGTTGCAGCCGATCTCAGCCGTGGGCGCGTTCCCATTGCGCTTGCTGCGGGTGAGGCAAACGGTACGCCCGCACGTCGCGCTCATCGGCGATGCCGCCCATGTCGTGCACCCGTTGGCGGGTCAGGGGGTCAATCTGGGGTTGCAAGACGCGGCCGAGTTAGCGCACACTGTGGCGGCGCGCGCGGTGCCGGAGGGCTGTGGAGACTACGCTGTGCTGCGTCGATACGAGCGTTCGCGCAAGGAGGCGGTGGCGACCATGCGCTGGACCGTCGACGGCCTGCAGCGCCTATTCGGCGCGCGCGGGGCGGCGGCGCGAACTTTGCGCAACGCCGGCCTCGACCTCGTCAACCGGCAGAAGTGGCTAAAGCGGCTACTCGTCGGGCGCGCAGTCGGCTAGTTGGGGAATTTTTTCGCGCTCGGGCGCTCGAAACCTAATTGATTCGAATAGGACCGACCATGACTGCCTTCAAAACCTCTCTCATCGCCCTCGCCGCGGTCGCGGTCAGCGGTCTCGCTCAAGCGGGCGACGTCGCCTCGGTCAAAAAGGCGATCAAGGCCAAATTTCCCGAAGCCGACCAGGTCGAAGTGACCAAGACCAGCTATTCGGGCTTCTACGAAGTGTTCGCCGACGGCCAAATGTTCTACACCGACGAAGACGTGACCTACTTCTTCCTCGGCAACATCGTCGACGCGAAGACCATGAAGAACATCACCGAGGAGCGCAAGCAGAAGCTTAGCGCGATTAAGTTCGATACCCTCCCGTTGGAGCTTGCCATCAAGAGCGTCAAAGGCAACGGCAAGCGCAAGCTCGCGGTGTTCTCCGATCCGGACTGCCCGTTCTGCAAGAAGCTAGAAAAAGAGCTGCTGAGTGTGACCGATGTCACGGTCTACACCTTCCTGTACCCGATCGCCTCCCTGCATCCCGACGCCGGCCGCAAGGCGAAGGCCGTTTGGTGTGCGAGCGACCGAGTCAAGGCGTGGGACGATCTGATGCAAAAGGGCGTCGTCCCGCAAAGCGGCAATTGCAACGACGATCAGCTTAACGAAGTGCAGGCGCTCGGCCAGAAACATAAAGTCAACGGCACGCCCACCTTGGTGTTCGCCGACGGACGCGTCGTGCCGGGTGCGGTCGGCGCCGCGCAGATGGAGAAGTACCTCAACGGTCAATAGTATACTCTGCTCTGTACCATGCTTAGAGGCTAGAGTACAAGCGAGCTTTAGAGATATACCCCCCACAAACCCAAGACAAATGATCGAAGCGCGCCTCAAACAACTCGGCATCACTATCCCGCCGGCGAGTCCGCCGCTGTTCAACTACGTGGCGGTGACCGTGCACAACGGCGTCGCCTACGTGGCGGGACACATCCCGCGCGAAGGCAGCAACATCCTGTTCACCGGCAAAGTGGGCGCGCAAGTGAGCCTCGAGCACGCGCGCGAGGCGGCGCGCGTATGCATCATTCAAGCGCTAAGCTCGCTGCAAGGTGAGTTGGGCAGCCTCGAGCGGGTAGAGCGCATCCTCAAGCTGGTCGGCTTTGTCGCCTCGGCCAATGGCTTTATCGAGCAGCCAAAAGTGATCGACGCGGCCTCGGATTTGATCGTCGACATCTTCGGTGATCGCGGCCGTCACTCGCGCAGCGCGGTCGGCGTGGCCGAATTGCCGCGCGGCGTGCCGGTCGAAATCGAGCTGATCGCAGCGGTCAAGTAGCCTCAACGTAGCCTCCAAAGCGGTCTCTTCCTCGGGAGCGCTTTTTGGTACTATCCGCCTTCACTCGCGATGAAACGGGGCTCAAGCTCCTCTTAGTCGGAGCGGCTGGAATCGGCGACAAGGGCACGCACACAACTCCAGCAAGAAGACGGCAACAAAGGAGGTTGCCGGCGCACGGGCGGCTGGCTCGCGCGACGGCAAACAATATCAGGCTGCTCTAGGAGGCTCTATGAAATCTGCGCTTTTCGCAGCGTGTCGCTCTGCGCGGCTTCTGCTGTGCATACCTTTGGCGCTATCGGCCGGCATCGCGATAGCTCAAACAATCAACGCCAACGTCGTCACCGTAGGTACTCCCCCGGATCCGAGACCGCAGCGCATCGCACCAGGACCCAACGATACGATCTGGTTCTCGCTCATCAATGCCTCCAAGATCGCAACGATCAACACGGACGGCAGCAATCTGCGCGAATACAGCTTGGGACTGGGGCATCCGGCGAGCGATCTCGTCTCCGGCCGGGACGGCAAGATCTACTTTACCGATCGTCTTGGCAAGCGGCTAGGGCGGATCGACCCGAGCAAGAACCCGGGTGTGGCAGGCGACGTGGAGTTCTTGAGCAGCC
>CAZILI010000031.1:10525-17575 GCA_964539965.1 uncultured Burkholderiales bacterium
AGAGCACCGACCGCGGCGGCGGCGCGCTTCTGGAGTTCTTGAGCAGCCTAACGGGTGATCCGAGCGGGCTTGCGATCGGCCCCGATGGAACGCTCTGGTTTAAGAGCAACAGCAACGGCACCATCGGCCGCGCCACCATCGACGTCGGCACGGGTGCGGCGACCATCGTCGAATTCAGCGACACGAGCCCGCCGGACCTGACCGGTAACACCTCGGAGGCCTACGACGGCATCAAAGTCGGCCCGGACGGCAAGGTCTGGTTCACTGACTCGGCAAGCGACCGCATCGGCCGGCTCGACCCGGCCACGTGCGTCACTGGTCCGCCGGCCACCTGCGACATCAGGATGTTCCCGATCGGCGCATCCGGCCGCAAAGCCCGCAATCTGGTCGTGGGCGGCACGGCATCGGCGCCGATCGTCTGGTTCACGCAATCCGCCCAGATCCTGGCGCCGAGCAACGTGAGCAAGATCGGCCAGTTCACCGCCAGCACTTCCACCGCGAATCCCGACTTCATCACCTTGACGGGAGCGCTCGGCTTGGAGTCGGTCATTCTCGGCAGCGACGGTCGTCTGTGGGCGGCGGCGGCCAACACCGGCCAAATCGTGCGCGTGGCGCCCGGCAATGCGAATAACCCAGCCGTATTGTTCGGCACCGAACTCGCCGGCAGCGAGCCCTTCGGCCTGGCATCCGGCCCCGACGGCAACGTGTGGGTCACCCAGGCCACCGCCGACCGAGTGGGCAAGATCAGCGATGGTTCGCTCGTGCCCTCGCGCGTCCTATTTGCTGCCGGCACGTTTACCGTGACCGAACCGGCGGGGACGACCGTCGATCGGACCATCCAAGTGCTGCGGACGGGTAATACCACGGTACCGGTGTCGGTCAACTATAGCGTCGCCAACGGCACCCCTCCCGATGCCGCGACGTCTCCGCTCAACTTCAACGCCGTGAGCGGCACGCTTAACTTCCTGCCGGGCCAGACCACGGCGACGTTCCCGGTCACGGTCAAAGACGACTCCATTTCCAACGCGGTGAACGCGCTGCACATCGCGCTCGCTTTGGCCTCTCCCGTCAACGCGGTTTTCGGTTTGCGTCCGACAGCGACCTTGGACATCTTGGCCAACCCCCTGACCTTCGCGCCGCCGACTGCGGGCGACGACGCCGCGACCGCGTTCGGTGCGGCGACGTTGGACATCGCGGTGCTCGCCAACGACACCAGCGTGACCTTGAACGCGACGGTCGACCCGGCCACGGTGGATCTCGATCCGGACACGGCCGGCCAACAGTCTTCGTTTACGGTCGCCGGCAAAGGCACCTTCACGGTCGACAGCACCGGGGTCGTCAAATTCACCGCCGATCCGGGCTTCGTCACCGCCCCGGCCGATCCGGTGATCGCCCGCTACACGGTCGCCGACGGCGCCGCGCCTAACTCGCGCTCCGGCCCCGCCACCATCTCGGTAGAGGTGGTCGCCCCCGCGGCTCCCACCGCGGTAGCGGATTTCGCCAAGAGCGCGGGCGTCACTCGGCCCGTGGTAGTAAACGTGGCGCAAAACGACACCGCCGCAGCGGGAGCCGTGATCGATTCCAATTCCATCGACTTGGATCCCGCCACCGCCGGCCAGCAAACCACCCTCACGACAAGCGTGGGCACATGGACGACAGGGCCGAATCCGGGCGAGGTGACGTTCACGCCGGGGGCAAGTTTCCTCGGCATCACGTCGACGACTTACACCATCAGCGACAACTACGGTACGGTCTCGACGGCATCCGCCAACATATCGATCGATCAGCCTTCCGGCGGCGGCGGGTGCACCATCGCCACGCGCGGCGCAACGTTCGATCCGACCTTGCTGCTGCTGATGCTCGGAGCGAGCGGCTGGTACTACCGGCGTCGCACGCTGGGCCGCTAGTCCGGCAGCGTCTGCCTCTGACAGGGCAGCGGGGCAACCCGCTGCCTTCTTGTTTGCGTAGCCCTGCCCTATTTCGCCTGGCTGTAGTCCTTCGGAAGCAGCACCCACATCTGACCGTTCTGCTTCATGACGCCCGCTTGGCGACCGGCGCCGTCGCCGAAGCCCCAAAAGAAATCCGCACGCACCGCGCCGGCAATCGCGCCGCCCGTGTCCTGCGCCAGCATCAGTCGATTGAGCGGCTTGCGCGTGCTCGGATGCGTGGTCGCCAGATAGACCGGCGATCCTAGCGGAATCACGCGCGCGTCCACCGCGATGCTGCGCTCGGCGGTGAGCGGCACGCCCAAGGTGCCGATCGGCCCGGACAAATCGCTCGGCAGCTCCTTGAAAAACACATAACTCGGATTGGTGTTCAAGAACTCTTGTACTTTGTGCGGATTGTTGCGCGCCCACTGCTTCATGCCCTGCATCGAAGTCTCGGCGAGCTTCAGTTCCCCGCGATCGATCAAGGTGCGCGCCACCGATCGAAACGGATGACCGTTCTGCTCGGCGTAGCCCACGCGCATCACTTCGCCGTTTTCGAACTGCACACGGCCCGAGCCCTGGATGTGGAGAAAAAACGACTCGACCGCGTCCTCGACCCACACCAGCTCCTTGCCTTTTAGGGGCAGCTTGAGCGGATCCTCGATGTCGGCACGGCTTAAATACGGCACCACGCGGTTACCCTCGAGCCGGCCGCGCAAGCGCTTGTTCTTCAGCTCCGGATAAAGCTCACCGAGATCGACGACGATCATGTCCTCGGGCGACCGATACAGCGGAAAGCGGTAGCGCGTGCTCTGGTAGCGCGCCCCCATGAGCAGCGGCTCGTAGTAGCCGGTGATCAAGCCGCTGGTGGTGCCGTCGGCGTTCACTACTTGATAGGGCGTGAAGTTCTCCTCGAAGAAGCGCATGAGCAGCGCTACGGAAGGCGAAGGGGGCATGGCTTGCGCGAGTTCACACACTTGCCGCCAGACGACTTGGCTGCGCACTTGGGTGCAACTCTTGAGAAAGCCGTCCCAGGCCTCTTGCGGGTTCTCCTTTCCCCACCCGGGCAACGCGCTCCAGGTGCTTGCGACCAAAGTCCCGCGATTGTCGGGGACGGGTTCGCTCTTCGGCGCCGGCACGACCATGATCGGCGGCGCCGGTTGGGTCAGCGCACAGGTGCATGGACAAGGCGGGCAAGGTGTCGCTGGCGCCGCAACCGCGGCCGCCTCGGGTGTAGTGACCATCCCGGGCGCGATCAGCGGCAGCGGATTGTCGGGCGAGATACGCGTGGTCTGCGCCCCGCTCCACGCGCTGAAGCCCGCGAGCGCGACGAGCAAGAAGCATTTGTTCCTGTCGACACGCGCGCGTTGCCCGCGTGCTCCGGCGCCGCGCCCACCGCTAGAATGCCGGATCGACCCCAAACTCGAAAGTACGCTCATGACCTGGGTGCTGTTGGAAGCGGGGCTGGCGCTGGCGTTGGCGATTTTTATCGTCTGGTGGACCATGCCCCGGTCGAAATCCAAGGACAAGAAGAGCACGCATCAAGATGGCGAATGAGGCTGGGCGTGCATCGAGCGCGGGCGACGGCCTCGCCGCATTCAAGACCAAACTCGACGCCGAGCTAGCCGCCAGCAGGCGCTGGCGCAGTCGGGTACGCTTGGCCTTCGCCGCCGCCAGCACACTGGCGAGTATCGTAGCGCTCGGCCGCCTGTGGCGTGGAGCCTCGCTCGTCACGCTCGGTGAGGCGCTCGCTTTCGGCATCGTCGCGATCCTTTGCGTCGAGAGCGCCAGAGCGAACAATTTCTTCGAACGCCTCGCTGCAAAACGCCGCGACGCCCGCAAGTCGCGGCTAACGAGTGACGAGCACGCGATTGTTTGCCTCGAGCCCGACGACCGGCGGCAGGAGGTGCGCTGGGATGAACTCAGCCGCGTGGTGGTGTTGACCACCGACCAGGGACCTTTCGTGGACGACGTATTTTGGCTGCTCGAAGGCGAACGCAGCACGTGCGCGTTTAGCAACGCGAGCTTGGGCGTCGACCTCTTACTGCCACGCCTTTGCGCGCTACCCGGCTTCGACGCCGAGCGCCTCAGCTTGGCGCTCCTGTCCACCGAGAATGCCCGTTTTGTATGCTGGGAGCGTGCCGGGCAGGTGTAGCGGTTAATGCAACACCCGCGGCACACTCAAGACAAACTCCGGAATCGGCGCGTCGAACTTGGTCCCATCCTCGGCGACCATTTGATAGCTGCCCCGCATGGTGCCGACCGGGGTGGCAATCGACGAGCCGCTCGAATACGTAAAACTCTCTCCGGGGCGCAGCAGCGGCTGCTCGCCCACCACGCCGCGACCGCGCACTTCTTGCACTTGATTGGTCCCGTCGGTGATGATCCAATGCCGGCTCAGCAGCTGCGCGCTCACCGAGCCGGTATTGGTGATCGTGATGGTGTAGGAGAACACGTATCGGCTGCCGTCGGCGTCCGACTGATCTGGAACGTACGTTGCCACGGGCTTGACCGTGATATCGTATTTCTTGTCCTCGGGCATGGGCGTATTGCACACGATTTCCGAGGTGCAAGCAAGTCTTATCCCCTGGCTCAACAAGCCTTATCCCACTAGGCACGGTCAGCCGGTAGAATCGCGGCTCAAAGGGACAAGCGGGCATCGATGATGACTGATTTCCGTATCGCGCCGAGCATCCTGTCGGCCGATTTCTCGCGTCTGGGCGACGAAGTGAAAAGTGTCGTCGCAGCCGGCGCCGACTGGATTCACTTCGACGTGATGGACAATCACTATGTACCGAATCTCACCATCGGCCCGCTGGTGTGCAAGGCGCTGCGCCCGCATACGCAGGCGCCGATCGACGTGCACCTAATGGTGAAGCCGGTGGATCGTATCGTGCCCGAGTTCGCCAAGGCGGGCGCCAACATCATTAGCTTTCATCCCGAGGCCTCCGAGCACATCGACCGGACTTTGCAGCTTATCCGTGACGAAGGCTGCCAGGCAGGGCTCGCGTTCAATCCCGCCACACCGCTCGACTACCTCGATCATGTAATGGACAAGCTCGACCTGATCCTGATCATGTCGGTCAACCCCGGCTTCGGCGGGCAGAAATTCATCCGCCACGCGCTCAACAAACTCAAGCTCGCGCGTGAGCGGATTCAAGCAAGCCGGCGCGATATTCGGCTCGAGATCGACGGCGGAGTCAAGGTGGACAACATCGCCGAGATCGCGCGTGCCGGCGCCGATACCTTCGTCGCAGGCTCGGCCATCTTTGAAAGCGGCGACTATCGCGCCACCATTGCGAGCATGCGCGCGGAGCTGAAAAAAGCCGCCGGAGTGGCCGTTTGAGTCGAGCGGCCCGGCTTGCGGTGCGCGCGGTCGGCTTCGATCTCGACGGCACGCTCATCGACACGATCGACGACCTCGCTCATGCGGCGAACTTGATGCGCGCCGATCTCCATCTTGCGCCGCTCGGCTCGGAGCTCATCAAGTCCTTCGTCGGTAAGGGGATCCGCAATTTGGTGCACCGAACACTTTCGGTTGAGCGCGCGGGCGAGCTATCCGAGGACGAATACGCGCGCGGCTTGGAAATTTACGAGAGGCATTATTTTTCCGTTCTCACCCGCACCAGCGCGCCGTATCCGCAAGTCACCGCCGGCTTGCGCTCGCTCTCCGAACAAGGCTTTCGCTTGGCCTGCGTCACCAACAAGTCGGCGCGCTTTACCTTGCCGCTGCTCGAGCGCACGGGCTTGGCGTCGTTCTTCGAACTCACCCTGTCGGGCGACAGCCTCGAGCGCAAGAAGCCGAACCCGGCGCCGCTGCTGCACGTTTGCGAGCGCTTCGCTATCACCGCAAGTGAGTTGCTGTACATCGGTGACTCGGTCAACGATACCGAGGCGGCGCGCGCGGCAGGCTGTCCGGTGTTCGTGGTCGACTACGGCTACCATCAGCGCGGCAGCGCGAGCGAGCTGGGCGCCGACGCTACGGTCGGCGGACTTGTGGAAGCGGCCGATTTGATCGAAAATAGCGGGTCTCGAACCGAGTACCCGGCAACTCCAACCGCATGAATTCGACTTCTATCAGGACACAACTCGATTGGCGATGGCGTCGCTAGCAGCGCCGCATTGAGCCGTTTCTTGTTGCCCTGTTAGGAGACGAAGTCATGACCGAACAAGAGTTCTTAGGCCTCGCTGCGCGAGGCTACAATCTCATCCCCCTCACCGCCACCACCTTGGCGGACCTCGATACGCCTTTGTCGGCGTACCTAAAGCTCGGCAATCGGCCTTACTCATACCTGCTCGAATCGGTGCAGGGCGGCGAGCGCTTCGGGCGCTATTCCTTCATCGGCTCGCCCGCCAATACGCGCTTACGCGTGTACGGCCGCAAGGTCACGGTGGAGCGCGAAGTCGGCGTTACCTGGTCGATCGAGGTCGACGATCCGCTCAAGTTCATCTCCGACTATCTGGCCAAATTCAAGGTGGCGCAAGTGCCGGGTTTGCCGCGGTTCTGCGGCGGACTGGTGGGCTACTTCGGCTACGATACCGTGCGCTACATCGAGGGCAAGCTGGCCAAGCAAGACAAGCCCGATTCGCTCGGCCTGCCGGACATCCTCTTACTGCTGTCGACCGAGCTTATCGTGCTCGACAATCTGTCCGGCAAGCTTCACTTCATCGTGTACGCCGATCCGCTCGAGCCGCACGCGTTTCGCCGGGCGCAAGATCGGCTGGAGGCGCTGCGAACCATCGCGCACACCTCGCCCGCCGTGCCGGACAACGGCGTCAGCGACAGCCCCCCGGCGCAATCCGAGTTTGGGGAAGAAGCCTTCAAGGCCGCGGTGGCGCAAGCCAAGCGCTACATCCACGACGGCGACATCATGCAGGTCGTGTTGAGCCAGCGCTTGAGCCGGCCGTTCCACGCCTCGCCGCTCGCGCTGTATCGAGCGCTGCGCACCTTGAATCCGTCGCCCTATATGATCTACTACGACTTCGGCGATTTTCACGTGGTCGGCGCGTCGCCGGAGATCTTGGTGCGCCTCGAACAGGGCGCGGTGACCCTGCGCCCGATCGCCGGAACGCGCCCGCGCGGCAAGACGCCGGACGAGGACGAAGCCCTGGCCCGCGATCT
>CAZILI010000032.1:0-17344 GCA_964539965.1 uncultured Burkholderiales bacterium
AGCACGGCGCTGTCGAAAATGGTGGCGTCTTGCCAGGGCTGGCCGCCGTGCGCGAGCGGAATGTAGCCCGCCTTCTTGATCTTATCGGCGGCTGCCAACAATTCGTCGAAGGTCTTGGGCGGGCTGATCTTGAGTTCGTCGAAGATTTTCTTGTTCGCCCAGATCCAATTGGTGCGATGAATGTTGACCGGCGCCGACACCCACTTGCCCTGGAATTTGCCGAACTTCTGCAGCGGGGCAGGCACTACTTTGTCCCATCCTTCCTTGCCGGCCACCGTCGACAAGTCGCCGAGCAAGCCCTCTTCGGCGTATTCGCCGATGATGAACCCTAGCATCTGCATCGCCTCAGGCGGATTGCCGGCCGCCACGCGAGCGCGCAGCACCGTGCGCGCCTGATCGCCACCGCCGCCCGCGACCGGGCTGTCCTTCCAGGCGTAGCCCTTCTTCTCCATGTCGTCTTTCAGCACCTTGAGCGCGGTGGCTTCGCCGCCCGAGGTCCACCAGTGCACGACCTCGACGGATTTGTCCGCGGCCAGCGAGGCACTCGCGCCGAAGGCAACGGTCAAGCAAGCAGCGATCAGTCTGCATCTCATGGGGTGTCTCCTTTGTCGATGTTCTTTGGGATGAGCCGCCCGCGCCGATGGGCGCGAGAGTTCCTATGGCGCCGCCAGTTTACCAAGCCTCGCCCGGGCGTGCGTTTCACGCGCGGGGTCCGAACGAGCGGGAGGGCCCAGAAGACGGGCGTTAGGTACGTCACGGCTCGTATTTCCGAGGGGCAAAGCAAGCCGGTCATGACCTCAGTCTGGCTAGGACAAAAGGCTTATGCCGAATGCTACATGGACATCACGGCATCGGCCGCGCTAATTTAGAACACGGGTCATTCCTGGACCGCGCGCCATCTGTTAGCTACCGAGTAAACGGCAACGATGGATCCAGGAGGTTTCCAATGTGGAGGTCCCATGATCGGCCTCAAGCGCTCCAGCTCGCTTGCGCGCCTCACGATAAGCATGATCTGCGCGGCCGCGATCCCGGCCAACGCCGTGCAAGGCGACACCCAAGAGCCGCTGCAGCCGTTGCCGCAGAGCGCCAATGTCGATGCGAAGCGAGCGGCGCTCGGGGAGCGTCTTTTTCACGATCGGCGCCTCTCGCACGACAACAATCGCTCATGCTCGAGCTGTCACGCGTTGCACGCGAGCGGTGCGCAGCACACGCCTCGAGCGATCGCTGCAAACGGCAAGTCGCTGCTGCGCAATACCCCCACCGTCTTCAATGCGGTGTTCAACCTGTTTTGCAATTGGGACGGCACGGCAAAGACGCTGCGGACCCACGCCGAAAAGGTACTGCTAAGTCCAAACGTGATGAATACAAGCTGGCCGGAAGTTCTCGCCAAACTACGCGCGGATCCCGACTACGTGGCGGCGTTTCGAACCACATACAAGCAAGACATCGATCGCGTCAACGTGCTGGATGCGATCGCGAGCTTCGAGCAGTCTCTGATCACGCCGAATTCTCGCTTCGACCAATATCTGCAAGGCAAACGCGATGCGCTCACCGAGGCCGAGCAGAACGGCTATCAACTTTTCAAGTCTTACGGCTGCGTGGCCTGCCATCAAGGGGTGAATGTCGGCGGCAATCTGTTTCAAAAATTCGGCGTTTTCCAGCCGCCGCAAGCCCGGCGCGGCGCCGACGCCGGCGATCTCGGCCGTTTTCAGGTCACCAAGAGATCCCGAGACCGGGAAGTATTCAGAGTGCCGAGCCTGCGCAATGTCGCAACGACCGCGCCGTATTTCCACGATGGACGGGCGGCGACACTGGAGGCCGCCGTGGAAACCATGGCCAAGGTACAACTGGGGAGGCAGCTTTCGGCACATGAAATCGGTTTGCTGGTGCAGTTTCTTAACACCCTAACCGGTGAATGGCGCGGAAAGTCGGTAACCGCATCGACACAATGAGGTGCGCGAAAGCCAAGGCTGCATCGCTCGTCATTGGCCTGCTGTCGCTGCTGACTTACTTCCTCGCCCAGAGCCGAGGTGACGACTTGGCCTTGCGAGCGCGCATGCAAGAGGCGCTACAGTGCTTTGCGCTGCACGACGCGGAGCTTACTCGCGAGGCGTTGCTCGCACGCGCGGGATTGCTCTCCAACTACGACTCGCTGTCCACGGCCATTCATAACCTGTCGGGCGATCTAGATACGCTGCGCCGCCAAAGCGGCGTCTCGCCCAGGGCCGAGAGCGAGTTTCGCAGCTTGATCGAGACACTCGCCGGCAGCGTCGACGAGAAACTCACGCTGATCGAGTACTTCAAATCGGACAATGCCTTGCTACGAAATTCGTTGCTCTATTTTGTTCATGCAGCTGAGTCGGCGTTCTCGCTCGGCGATCGCAATGCAGCCGTCACTGCCGAGATTGGAGCGCTATCCCGCAGCGTACTAAAACTCACCTTGACGCCTACTCCCACTTCAGCCGAGGAAATACGAACGCTATTGGCCCGCCTGACGCCGGCGCCGCCCGCGGTGCAGGCAAGGCTCCAGGACCTCGCTGCCCACAGCCGCCTGATCGCAGCGCTGCTACTCCAGGTAGACAAAGAATTGCGGCTAATCTCGGCCACTCCGACCGGCGCACACGCGCGGGCCCTTCAGGACGCGGCGCTTCGATATTCGAGCAAAGCCGAGGCGCACGCGCAAGTGCACACAGTTCTGCTGTACTTCACCGCGCTGATTCTGCTCGGCTACCTATGCTATCAATTTGTGCTGCTGCGCGATAACGCCGCGGTGCTGGCTCGTACGAATGGGGAGCTCAAGTGGAAGATGGCCGAGACCAAGCGCTTACATGAGGCCAATCGACAGAAGGAGCTATTGCTCATCCAAGCCAACAAGATGACGACGTTGGGAATACTGGTGTCTGGGGTCGCTCACGAAATCAATAGCCCCAACCAACTCGTGCTGACCGCCTGTGCCGTGCTGACGAAAGCGTGGAACGACGTGGTAAGAATTCTGGATAAGGTTCAGCGTGAGCACGGCGACTTTACATTGGCAGGACTCGCGTACCGCGAAATGCGGCACACCGTTGCTGCGCTGGTCCAGGATGTCCATGGCGGGGCTTTGCGGATCGGGCGAATAGTCGCTGACCTCAAAGGTTTTGTTCGGCCCGTGTCGACGGACGCGCCAAGGCCTTTCCAACTTAACGACGCCGTGCAACAAGCCGCTCGCTTGCTTGCGCATCTGATTCGCCGGCGCCGAGCGGAGCTGCGCAAGGAGTTAGCCGCAGACCTCCCGCTGCTGTGCGGCAACCTGCAGCAAGTAGAGCAAATCGTGATCAACGTCTTGGTCAACGCATTGGAGGCGTTGCCCAGTCGCGGCGGCATCGTTTCTATCTCGACTTTCTTCGACGCCCGCGAACAAGCCGTCGTCTTGGAAGTGCGCGACGAGGGAGTCGGCATTCCCGGCGACCACTTGGAGCGCCTGTGCGATCCCTTCTTCACGACCAAACAAGAGACCGGCGGCACCGGGCTCGGATTGGCGATAAGCCGCTCCTTGGCGCTCGCACATAACGGCGTTCTGCTCTTCGACTCGACGCCGGGGAAAGGCACGCGTGTCCTCGCCAAGTTTCGATGCGTCCATGGACCGAACGTTTCCTAAGTCCAGTCCGTTTACGAACTCAAACAAAGGTTGAACCCAGCCATGACTCACGTTTGCGACCTCCCCGTGCTCTTAGTGGATGACGAGCCCGATCTATTGAACAGCGTGAGCTTGCTGCTGCGCACGTCCGGCTTTGCCAACGTCGTCACCTTAGACGACGGCCGCGCGGTTTTGCCTTTGCTCGCGCAGCAGGAGGTGGGCGTGGTCATCCTCGATCTCGCGATGCCGAGCGTGTGCGGCCGGGACCTACTGACCCAGCTAACAGCGCAGCACCCAGACGTCCCCGCGATTCTGTTGACCGCTACCAACGACTTGGATACCGCCGTCGAGTGCATGCGGGCTGGCGCGCTCGACTACTTGGTCAAACCGGTGGAGGAGAACCGGCTGCTTTCCTCCATCGAGCGCGCATTGGATTGCCGTGCATCGGACGCGGAAGCAATGGCGGTCAAGCAGCAGCCGCTCATCGATACGCCGTGCCGGCGCGACGTCTTTGCCGACATCGTCACGCGGGATAGAACGATGGACGCTGTGCTGCGCTACGTCGAAACGGTCGCCCCTTCCCCTTATCCGGTCCTCATTACCGGGGAGACCGGCACCGGCAAGGAATTGGTTGCGCGCGCGCTGCACCGGCTGTCCGGACGCGCCGGCGAGTTCGTCGCGGTGAATGTGGCCGGGCTCGATGACACGATGTTCTCGGATACCTTGTTCGGCCACGCGAAGGGCGCGTACACCGGCGCCGACCGCCCGCGCGAGGGATTGGTGGCGGCCGCCGCGGAGGGCACGCTTTTCCTGGACGAGATCGGCGACCTCACGGTCGCATCGCAAGTCAAGCTGCTGCGCTTGCTGCAGGACGGCGCGTATCTCCCCCTCGGCATGGACAGACCACGCCAGAGCCAAGCTCGCATCGTCGTCGCCACCAATTGCGATGTGCTCCAGGGCGTCAATACGGGAACGTTTCGTAGGGACTTGTACTATCGCCTGCGCACGCACCATCTCGAGTTACCGGCGTTGCGCAAGCGTGCCGAAGATCTCCCGCTGCTGGTCGGACACTTTGTGGAGAAAGCTGCGCGCGCGCTCGGCAAGCCCGCACCGGTCGTTCCGCCGGCACTTCATCAGTTGCTCAAGTCCTACTGCTTTCCGGGCAACGTACGCGAGTTAGAAGCGATGGTGCTCGATGCGGTCGCGCGTCAACGCAGCGCTACCCTGTCGTTGCAAAGCTTCAAGGACGCGATCGGCGGCAATTTACCCCTCGACAATCGGTCGCAGAATGCGATCGCCGCCGTGGCGAACGGCGGCGGCTTCCCCGATCAGCTGCCGAAATTCAAAGAAGCCGAAGAGGCGCTTCTCACCGAAGCATTGCGGCGTGCCGAGGGCAATCAAGGTGTGGCCGCGACCATCCTCGGCATTACTCGGCAGGCTTTGAATCAGCGCTTGATGCGGCGTAAGCAAGCGGATTGCGCCGCTCAGCGATAGCGGCGCCGAGGGCGGCTCGCCTTTCCTCGCCCAGCGCTAGCCGGCCCGCCGGCGGGGCGCAACGTTCCTTGCTGCCTCGCTGCGCTCACTCTCTCGTGTCGGTGAGTGTCGCGTCGATTCGCGTCAATCTTTCTTGCACCACCTGCCAAGCGCCGTAAAGCGCTAAGCGATTCATTGCGAAGCGAAAACCTTACATCGGGTCGTCGGCACGGCGCTTGCGTTTGACATCCACGCTCCTCTGAGAGCTCGCGTGACCGCGGTTTCTCTAGCGGCGGCGATTCGCAACCCTCTTGAATCGTTATGGAGAAGTCAATCATGACACTGAAATTCCGCAGAACCTACGTCGTCCGCGCCGCGCTGGTCGCGGCCCTATCGTGCAGCCTGGCCGCGCTGGCGGCACCGCCGGCGAGCGTGGTCGGCAATTGGAGTATTCAAGCGAATCAGACGGCCGGGCAATTGATCGTTTCCCAACAGGGGAACACGCCGGGACCCTGCAGGCTGATCGTCGGTAGCGTGTTTGCCCGTGCGATGAATGGGATCTACTGCCCGTCCTCCGGGCGCATCCAGTTCATGCGCTTGAACCAAAACCAGCGCGTCGACCAAGTCTACACCGGCAATGTCGGAGACGCGATTGCGGGATCGCCGCTGCGCATAGGAGGAACCATGACGGTGACCGTCCCGTCCGCCGGGTTCTTCGGCGAGTACAACTTCAATGCAAGCAAGTAGCTCGTGGGCAGTGCATCGCCCATCCGTGCCGCTGTCAGACTCTGGAGATCTATGACCATGTACAAGGCAAACAAGGTATCAAGCAGCATCTGGCGATCGCTTGGCGTGTCTACATTCTTATTGAGCGCGCTGACGACCGCGTTCGCTCTTCCGCCGCAGAAGGCGGAAACCGAGCGCCTAGTCGGCGTGAGCGGTGCCGAAAGCATTGCGGGCTCAGCCGGTGCCTCTAGCGATAGCGGTTCCGAACGAACCCTGCTTGCAGCGCGCGATTGTCGGGACGAGGAGTGCGGTCCGCCGCAACCGCCGGACGAGGAGCCACCCGATCCCGACAATCAGCCGCCCACCCCCCCTCCGCCGGAAATCATTCGAGAGATCACCGTTCCGGTGGACTTCATCAGCAACACGCTCAAGCTCGGCCTGTTCGGGACCGTGCTCCAGGTATCCCACACCGGAGGAGATCGAATTCCGTTTTGGGCCATGGTGGAGCGCTGTGAGTCCGCGCCCAATCCAGGTATTCAAGAGTGCATCGAGCGTTGCAATGACACTCCGCCCAAGCAGCGCGGCCAGTGCCTGGATCAGTGCAAGAACCACAACCAGACGTGCAGCCTGGTATGCGGATCCCACGAGGCGCCGAGCTTCCTGCAATGGGGAGCCAACGCCAGGAATGCGAGCAGCAAGCAGCAATGCGACGCCAACACGTGTCCGGCCTGCGTGCCGGCGACCCAGGTGCCCAGTCTGCGCGACATCGAGTTGCCGGTGCAGGTCTTTAGCAAGACCATCGATCCTTGGCCGCTGCCCAAATACACGGTGACCTGCAAGATCAACCGCTTTCAGTTCCGTGCCGAGTACATCCCGGAAACCGGCAAGAATGTCCAGGTCGGCGTCTCGGCCGACGGCGTGACAATGACCATCCCCGGTCTTGCCGGATCCCCGGCTATTCGCTGCGACGGCGCGCCTGATATTTACGTAGACGATCCGGCCCTCAAGCTCTCCTTAGGCATTAGCCAGTACGGGCTAGCGGTACTCGCCAAGGCCGAGCTCGCCGGCACCTTCTCAGTGCAAGTGATCGGCGACGTCATCGTAGACGAAGCCATCAAGGGGAAATTCACCGAATTAGCGAGCAATCGGCTCAACGCGCCCGACAAGCGGGCGCTGTTCTTGGGCCTGTTGCGTAGCCTCACGGACGAGTACATCAGGCAGAATCATCTCGATCCGCGCGTCGGTGAGGTCTCCAGCATCCGCTTTTCCGAGTCAGGCATGACCGTGCGTTACTTGATGGCGCCCTGGTGAGCGCGCGCCCGGACACTGATCTCACATCAATCGACTCTTATCTCAACCGACAACGGAGATTTCCATGAAAAAATGCCTTCCTTTTCTGCTGGCCATTGCTAGCGCGTCCGCTTTCGCCGCGACCCCCGCAAACTTCTACGAACACAAAGGCACGACGGCCAGCGCGAGCTATGTCACTCAGAGTCACACGGGAACGACTCTTACGATCACCCTCAACGGCACCACGTATACCGCGCACAACCAAGAGATCCATGACGATCCTACTGTCTTGGGTCCGTAAGCGTCCAACCCTCCCACCTGTCGGGTAGATGGGAGCGGTCGCACGCTTACTGACGTTAGTGCAACTCACTAGGAATTTCCCGTTCTCGCGACAGAGCCGTCCGAAGTCGCTGCCATCATTTACTCCAGTAGCTCACCCTTCAAGGTGATCAGCGGGAGTGAGCACGCCGATTCAGTCCACAGCGGTGCTTTATCGATTGACCTTCGTCAAATTACCCGGTTGAACCGATTTGTACTATGTGTCCGGACGCAGACATGAACCTTACGTGTATACCCAGTCCCTGGGGGAAACCGAGGAATTGGCGCTTACTTCAACTCACGAGATCGAGTTTTTGTGTCCAGGAGTGGCGCCGCTTGAGCGTAGAAAGGACAACGATGCAAAGGCAACGGAAATGTGCGATTGGAGCAATAGTGGTCTTGCTCTCGCTGCATGCCCATCAGGGGCAAGCGGCCTGGAGCGCGGTAAAGTCGATGGGTAGTACCGTCGTTACCTCGGATCTCTCATGCGCACCCACCGTCACCGGGCAAGCGGTATGTGCGGCGAAAGGGGTCGCGCACAACTTTTTGGTGAATCGCTACAACGGCACAGCCTGGAGTGGCTGGCAGAATCTCGGGGGCGTCATTACATCCAACCCGAGTTGCGCGGCCAACGGGCTAGGCAAGGTTGTGTGCGCAGCGACCGGACCGACCGGGGCGTTGGTGGCGACGATCTACGATGGGTCGACGTGGAGTGCGCCTACTGCGCTCGCTGGACAAGCGACATCGGAACCGAGTTGTGCTGCCGTCAACTCGGGTAAGGTGCTTTGCGCGGTACGCGGCACCGCCGGCGGGATTGGCTACATGGTGTACAACGGCTCCGCTTGGGGTAGCTATCTCGGCGTATCGGGAGCCACCGGAAAAACCACCTCGGGACCCGCCTGCGCGTCCGACGGAGTTGGTAATGTCATATGCGGGGCGCTCACGACGGTAAACCATGCGCTTCTCGCTTACCGCTACAACGGTGCGGCCTGGACGACTGGCCTCAACGTTGGCGGTGTTCTCAGTTGGGAACGTATTCATTGTTTCGGATACGAACTCGGCGGTAAGTTCTCTTGTTTCGGACGCGGAATCGACGGTGCGGTATGGGGGAATGGTTTTACGGGGGGCGCCTGGACGCTGGCCAATTGGTTCCCATGGGCTTCGCTAGGCAGCGGAGTGTTCTCGAATGTTGGTTGCACTCCGATCAATCCCTTGCGGGTCATTTGTACTGGAGTCGGCGTGGGCGATAGCGCGCTATATTTCATTCAAGGCGACGGACTCGGCTGGACGGTCTGGACTAAAGCCGTCACTACGACCGCTATTCGTTCGCCCAGCTGCATCAAACTTGCTGCTGGCCAGGCGCTTTGCGCGATTGTCGGCATGGGTAACAAAGCCGTGAGTACCGTCGGTCCGTAGCTTGATTCTCGATCGCTCCGGAAAAGATGCCGGTCGAGGCGACTGAGATTTCGTGGTGTGAGACGTGGTTCGCTATGAGGTACGCATGAGCGATGGGCCCTGGAATTCGTGCTAGCTCGGCACAATCACTGTCCCTAAGGCGACGACGCTTGGTTTCGTACGCGAGACCGCTTCTCGTGACCGACCTCATCGTTAATCTGGAAACTGCGGTCACTACCAGTGCGGATGCCCGGCCCGGAAAGGGGATTCACTACCGAATGCATCCCGACAATGTCCCTTGCCTCGCGGCGGCGAAGCTCGATTGTTGCGTGCTCGCCAACAACCATGTGCTCGACTCGGGTTAGAGCGGCTTGGCACAGACGACGCTTCGGCCAGGTTTCTCGGGTCTGCGCGGTTCTAGATCCGGTGGCGGATAAGGGCATAGCACTGGTTGTCGTGGCTGTTCTGGCATAGCGCGAAGCCTTGCCTCTCTGGTTCGCCTTAGCGATCATTCTACGGGACACGATCATCTTAGGCGGAGTCTTCGCCTATCGCATGGTCGTCGGGCACATCGAAATGGCGCTGAGCCTTGGGTCACCTGTTGACGCTGACCACCGGCGTCATTCCCGATCTGTCCACCGATACCCTGACGCTCTTGCTTCCCGACGTCAATATCAGCGGATTTGGTCCGAAGACCGTATTCGCCACCCGTTTGTTCAAAACGACTACCCGAACCACCATCGGTGGGCCGCGGGCGGTGGACGGCGTGATACAGAACAACACGTCGGTGGCGTTGAAGTGCACGGCCGCGGCAGTAGTATTCTGATCGACGAGGTTTTGAGCGAGGCGAGCCCTTTGAGAGAAGTCGATCCCCCCTGCCGCGTTCGCGCCTCCTACAAGCCCCGGCTTTCCTTGATCTGGGTCAAGCTTGCGTGCGGTTGGGGCGGCAGGGAAGGAGAATCATGATTTTCTCGATCTGCAAATCATGGCTTTCGTGAGGACGTAGTCAGCAATTTCTCGTTCCTGCAGCGCGGTTCGCCGGCGCATAGTGCGAGAACTGGCACTGCGACAGCGAGATCGCGACTGACGGGGGATCCTCCCCAGAGCGACCGAACCGCGGCGGCCGGCGGGTCGCCGGGCGACGCGTCCGGTGAGTTCATCTACGTTCGCCAGGAGAAAGCTATGGCTTGGATCGATCCCGCGTTTTGCGACATTCGCTTGGGCTTCGAGGTGACCGCCTACGTGTATGTCCGCTAGTTAGGGGAGGGGAGGAAGCGCGAGCTTCCTCCCCGGTTTTCGGCGCGTGCCAGGCAAGGACCAGAGCGATGACCCATAGCGTAATTTCCGACTCGGGGAGTATCCCCGAAATCAATCCCCTGTTCTTGTTTCGCTGGGAAGACACACAGGATTCCTTCGTCCTGTTGTATCCCGAGGGCGTGGTGAAGCTCAACCCCACCGCGGGCGAGATTCTCAAGCGTTGCGACGGCCGCACGACCGTAGGCGACATGATCGCCGACATACAGTCGCAATTCGCCGCGGCGCCGGACAAGATCGAAGGCAGCGTTCACAAGTTTCTAGAGGTATCGTATGCCAAAGGATGGATTCGCAACCGCGCTTGACGGCCAAGGACGGCCGCTGTGGCTGGTGCTGGAGTTGACCTATCGCTGCCCGCTGCAATGCGTGTGGTGCAATAACCCGCTCGACTTCGAGCGCTACCGGTCGGCCGAGTTGTCGACCGAAGAGTGGAAAGACGTGCTCAAGCAGGCACGCGCGTTGGGATCGCTGCAGTTGGGCTTCTCCGGCGGTGAACCGATGCAACGACACGATCTGGAAGAATTGGTCGGCTACGCCGACGGCCTGGGCTTCTATACCAATCTCATTACTTCCGGCATCGGGCTGACCGAAAAAAGGCTGCTCGCTCTAAAGGAAGCCGGTCTTAAGCAAATACAACTGAGTCTACAGTCGGCCGAGCGTTCCCTAACCGATGAACTGGTGGGCGCCAAGGCACACGACATCAAGCTCGACGTTGCGCGCAAGATCAAGAAGCACGGATTCCCGATGGTGCTCAACGTCCCGGTGGTGCGGCAAAACATCGACCAAGTCGATCGCATCCTCGCCTTGGCCGAGGATATCGGAGTCGACTATCTCGAATTCGCCAACGTTCAGTACTACAACTGGGCATTGCTCAATCGGCAGGAGCTGTTGCCGTCTCGACAACAGATCGCCTATGCCGAGGCCTCGGTCGGTCGCGCGCGCGCGCGCTTGGGCAATCGCATGACCATCTATTTCGTCATTCCCGATTACTACGAGGCGCGTCCCAAGGCTTGCATGAACGGCTGGGGCACGATTCACCTCACCATCGCGCCGGACGGCGCCGCGCTGCCATGTCAGGAGGCGCGCGTTATCGATGGCCTCGAGTTTCCAACGGTTCGCGAGCATCCGCTCGCCTGGATCTGGCAGGACTCACCGCTGTTCAAGAAGTTTCGCGGCGAAGAGTGGATGCGCGAGCCTTGCCGCAGTTGCAGCGAGAAGGCGAAAGATTTCGGAGGCTGCCGTTGCCAAGCGTTCCTGCTCACCGGAGAGGCGGCGAATTGCGATCCGGCCTGCGCGCGCTCCCCGCATCACGCTGTGATCGAGCGCGCCGTTGCCGGGCTGGAGGAACGCTTGCGCACCCATCAACCGCTGGTGCGCCGCCGGCCCGGGGCCGTGTCGGTGGCGTTGGAGACGTGATGCAACTGAGCAGGGTCTTGGACAGCGCCATCGGCACCATCTTGGCCGGCATCGTGCTGACTATCCTCTTGGCACTTGCGCTACGAGTCATCGAAGGCTAGTGCGGCGGCCGCCAGGACGGTCCACCCTGGCGGCCATTTTTCTTGGAGCACGTCAGATGGAGCTACAACTTTTCGATTGGCTCCTGCGCTGGGTGCATTTCGCAGCCGGAATCGTCTGGATCGGGCACAACTATGCCAATGTGGCGCAGCGCCCGAACTGGAAGCCGCCGAGCGCGACCGAACTCATCGATCCCGGCGATCCGCGCTTTCAAGCGCGGCTGCAGCGCGAGCACGGCGTCTTTCGCTACGCCTCGATCGTCACCTGGCTCGCCGGCGCGCTGCTGCTGTGGCGTAATGGCTGGTTGTGGCCGGCCTTGAGCCTGAAAGGATCGTTGGCGGGGATCGGGTTGGGCGCGTGGATCGGCACGATCATGGTGCTAAATCTCTGGCTCGTGCTGTGGCCGCATCAAAAGAAGGTGCTGGGCTTCGCTCCGGCCAATCCCGCTGAGCGTATCCGCTGTGCGCGCGTCACCTTCTTGTCTTCGCGCGTCAATACCATGCTGTCCATTCCGCTGCTGTTCTTCATGGCCTCTGCGCATCATGGCGCGCTCTTCGGCTGAGGCCACGCTGGCGGGACGGCGCGTCAGTCGGCGCGTATACAACTTCTCCGCCGGACCGTCCACGTTGCCGCCTTCGGTGATCGAACGCGTCAGCGAAGACGTGAAGCGGTTCGGGCCCTCGCACGGCTCGTTGTTGGAGCTTCGATTTACCGGGCGGGAGTTCGCCGCTCTGATCGAGAGCGCCGAGAGCGATCTGCGCGAGCTATTGGACATCCCGCAGCGCTACGCCGTGCTGTTCTTGCAAGGCGGGGCCACCGCGCAATTCTCCCTGCTGCCGCTCAATCTGCTGGGTGAGCGCACAAGCGCGACCTATGTAGAAACCGGCTATTGGTCGCGGCGAGCGATCGACGAGGCACGCCGGTATTGTCGCGTGGAGGTCTTGCACGCTCAGACCCCGCTGACCGATCATCAGGTTCCGCCGGCTTCGGCTTTTTGCCATATCACAAGCAACGAGACCGCCGACGGAACCGCGTTTCGCGAGCTTCCGGTCCTGCGCAAGGTTCCGCTGGTCGTCGATGCAAGCTCGGATTTGCTGACCCGTGACATGGACGTTCGCGCATTGGGCGCGATCTACGCCAGCGCGCAAAAGAATCTCGGCGCGACAGGGCTAGCCATCGTCATCATCGAGCGCGGTCTGTTGGGCCGTGCGCGCACGCAGACGCCGAGTGTGTTCGACTACACGCGGCAAGCACAGGCGGGATCACTACTGAACACGCCCGCTACCTTTTCCGTCTATGTGGTGGCGCAGATGCTGCGGTGGGTGAGCGAGCACGGCGGCGTCGCGGCGATGGAGCAGGCAAGTCGACGCAAGAGCGAGCGCTTGTATGCCGCGATCGACAGCAGCGGGGGCTTCTACGCCGCTCGTGCCGCTCCGGCGATGCGCTCGAAGATCAATGTGTGCTTTACGCTGCGCGATGAAGCGCTGCTCGGCGAATTTCTGGCTCAGGCCGAGGTGGAAGGCTTCGTCAATCTCGCAGGCCACGGCAAGGTGGGCGGCGTGCGAGCGAGTCTCTATAACGCGATGCCGGAGCAAGGCGTGGCGGGTTTGGCGGATTTCATGTGCGACTTCGCGCGACGCTACGGATGAACTTCCTCGCCGAGCCCCTTCTCGCGCCGGATGGTCTTGGCACGTTCGCTCTCGGGATGAGGCTCGATAGCCCTTTGGGACTCGCCGCGGGTTACGATCGATACGGCGATCGCCTGTCGGAACTCGCGCGCAGCGGGTTCGGCTTCGTCGAGCTCGGCACGCTCACCCCGTCGCCCCCCGCAGGAGACGGGGTCGCGCAGGTGGCGGCGCGCCTGGCGGCCTTTAGAGCCGCCGCCGCGACCGATGGGCCGCGTTGCGTCATCGGAATGAACGTCGCGTGCGATCCCGGGCTGCCTGATCGCTCAATCGCGCCGAGTTACGCGGCCGCACTCGCAACCGCATGGGAGGTCGCCGACTATATCGTGTTGAACTTCACCGCTCACTGGACTCGTCCTTTGCTGCAACCTGCCGTTCGTAGTGAGTTCGATGCTTTGCTGGCACGGCTGGCGGACGAAACGAGGAGGCTCGTATCGGTGCATCGACGCGCCGTTCCGCTGGTGGCGAAAGCACCCTTGCAGGACTGTCTCGCGGACTCGGCACGCCTTTCGGATAGCTTGATTGATGCGGGATGCGCCGGCATTCTCGCCGCCGTCGCCGGCCGGGATGACCCCGTGCTACCCCGGCGACGAACCGACGCGCTGTATAGAGAATTGGTGAGCGCGATCGGGAAGCGCTCAACGGTGCTGGCGGTCGGCGGTATTCGAGACGCAGACGATGTGCTGCGGCGTCTGGACTGCGGGGTGCATTTGCTGCAAGTATTCTCGGCCTACGCCGCGCACGGAGCGAGCTGGATAACCCGAACTCATGGCGCCTTGGCGAAGCGACAGCGGGCGGGTTTGCCGGGTAATCTCGACACGCAATTGACTGCCAGAGGATGCAGCGATACAGTTCTTCAACGCTATGAGCATATACGCTGACTGCATCACGGCGCTGAGCGCACAGCTTGGCACCGGCCCGCGCCGTGTGAGCGACGTGCGGGTCGGCGTGTTCTATACGGCCGCGCGTCTGGAAAGCGGTCATGCCGGCGTCGCGTTTACGCCGCGAGATCTCGCCGACACCGTCTGCTGCCCGCGATCGGCGGCCGAGGCGCCGCCGGCCGGCGAAGTTGCAGGACAAGATGCGTGGATGCTGGTGCGCTACTGCGAGTCGACTGTGCCGCTGCGGCGGGCGATCGGTTATGCGGTGTTGAACGCGTTGTCCGCGGCGGCAATGGAAGGCGGCATAAGCGGCGTCGAAATTCGTGCCGGCGCGGACGCTCTCGATATGGCCGCCGTCGGGCCACGCGATCGCGTCGCGATGGTGGGCGCGTTTACCCCGTTCATCAAATCGCTGAAAGGCCGCGTTCGCGAACTGAGTGTGATCGACAAGCATGCGGGCGCGCTCAAGGCTGACGAAAAGCATTTCTGGCGCGCGCCGGCCGACGCTCGCGTGACCTTGTCGAACGCCGACGTCGCACTCATCACCGGCTCGGCGCTGGTCGAAGGCGGCTTGGAAGAATTGCTGGAGGCGGCGCAAAACGCGCGCGCGGTGGTGCTCGCCGGTCCCACCGCCTCGACCTGGCCGACGCCCTTTTTCGAGCGTGGCGTCGACGTGATGGCCGGAATCCGCGTGCGTGACCCGCTCCGGCTGCTGCAGATCGTGAGCGAAGGCGGCTCGGGTTACTTTTTCCAGCGCGACGCGGAAAAGGTCTGCTACCTGCGCAGCCAGGCGGATACTGCCCGGCGCCACGCGGCAAGCGGTTAGCCGGCCGGTCTGTCGTCAGGCCTTCATGGGAAAGCTTGGTGTCGGCGTCGTCGGGCTCGGGCTTGCGGTCAAGCCGCACGCGCTCGCGCTGCGCGATTTGGCGGACCGGATCGAGTTTCTCGGCGGCTACAGTCCGAGCCCAGCGCGGCGCGCAAGCTTCAGCGAAACCTACGGCTTGCCGACCGTGGCGTCGTTGCAAACTCTGCTCGACCATCCTCGGCTTGACGCGCTGCTGATTCTCACTCCGCCGCTCACGCACTCGGAGCTGACCTTGCAGGCAGCGCGCGCCGGTAAGCACGTGTTGTTGGAGAAGCCGCTCGAAGTCTCGTTCGAGCGCGCTCGCGCGCTGGTCGACGCGATGGCGCAGGCGCGACGCTACTTCGGCGTGGTGTTTCAGTTTCGCTTTCGCCCGGCGGCGTGCGCACTGCGCGAGCTGCTCGCCAAGCAGGCGCTCGGCCAACTGCTGAGCGCCTCCGCCAGCGTGCGCTGGTGGCGCTCGGCGGAATACTTCGCGCAACCGGGCCGGGGCATGCGTGCGCGCGACGGCGGCGGTGTGTTGTTGACGCAGGCCATCCACACTCTGGATCTGTTGCTCGATCTGGTGGGCCCGGCGCACCGCGTGGCAGCGACTTGCCGCACCAGTCCCCTTAGGGGCATCGACACCGAAGACCTCGCCTGCGCGGCGGTGGATTTTCGCTGCGGCGCGGTGGGCGTCATCGACGCCACGACGACCGCGTATCCGGGCTACCCCGAGCGCATCGAAATCGCCGGCACGCGCGGCAGCGCGGTACTGGAAGGCGAGCAACTCAAGGTGCATCGCGTCGGCGAGCCGACGTTTGAGGTGAGCGGGGCCTTGGCGAGCGGCAGCGGCGCCGATCCGATGGCGTTCTCGCATGAGCCGCATCGCCGCCTGATCGAGGATTTCCTCGACGCGGTGGAACAAGCGCGCGAGCCCACCGTCAGCGCACGCAGCGCGCTCGCGGTGCACGCCCTCATCGATGCCGTACTGGCCTCCGCGGCGAGCGGGGCGCCGGTTCAGATAGAGGGAGTATAGGGCGAAAGGCCGCATCTGGATGCGCCCTTTCGGATCGTACTGAGTCGAGTATATCCAGTTCGCTCGGCGTGGGCGCTCAGTCCAGCGCGAGCAAGACCTCGCCCAAATCCCGCCTTGGTGTAGGATCGACTTCCGCGCCATAGCCGAGCCGCAGCAGAATTTGCGGCGCCCCCGGTTGCCCGCTCAGCTGTGCCAGCCGCTCGCGCAGCGCCGGCACTTCAATGGGCTGGTTGAGGTAGGACACCCACACGCCGGCGGCGCGCGCGATCAAGACGGCGCGTTCCAGCGCCTGCCCCACGCCGACCCAATCGGCTCGCCGATCGGATTGCGTGCCTAGCACCGCCAACACCGGCGAGTACAGGACGAGATCCTTGTCATGCGCCGCGGTCATGCCGCCGATGTCGAAGGTGCGTATCAGGCGAGCCAGCAGCGGGGTGAGCGGGTCGAGTCCGCGCGCCATGCCCTGCGTGTAGCAAGGCATGCCGTCGCGCTCTGGCGCGCGCGCGGGGCGCATCCATCGGGCCAGCTCGTCGCGAAACTCCGCGCTCGCCATCTGTATGCGATCGCCTTCGGCCACCAAGTCGGCGATCGACTGCTTCTTGACGGGATCGACCACGGTTTCGAACCACACGCCGTGCTGTGCGCAGGCAAGCGCCATCTCGCCGAGCACGAGAGCGGAAACTATCCTGTCCTCGAATGCAGTGCGATTGGTACGGCGCTTGCCGATGGCATGAAACAGATTTCTCTCGCTCGGCTCGCAGGCGTGCGGTTGACCGAGCCGTATGCGCGCCAGCGCGTCGCTGTGCGCGGGCAGGACTTTCAGTTCGCCGCGATAGCCGAAGTAGCGGCAGGCGATCAAGAGATTGGTGATCGCGGCGCCGCAACTGATGGTGAGCTCGCGATGGTGGGGATCCACCACCGGAAGCGCGCGGCTCGAGTCGGCGTAGACCTCGAGCGCATCGTCGCGAATGACGAAGCGCCAGGGCTGCGAGTTGTGACTGGATGGCGCCAAGATCGCATAGCGCACGCAGAACGCGAGCTTGCTGTGCGCATCGGCTCGCTCGGGAAAGTCGAACTCCGACACCTCCCACGGCGCTAGACCGTCCTCGGAGCGCGCTGCGGCCTTACTCATCGCCGGGATCTCCTCATCGAGTAAATGCGCGGCGCAGCACCTCACGCGCGATCCAGCCGCGCTTGAGCCATCTCAACCAGGCGCGCGGACGGCGCCAGGCGGCGAAGGCGAGCAGCCCG
>CAZILI010000033.1:0-16834 GCA_964539965.1 uncultured Burkholderiales bacterium
GGCGACCCAGCGCACCGGACGCTTGATCTTGCGCGCCGCCCATACCACCAAACATTGCTCGGGATGCAGGAAGATCTTCATGCCGAAGCCGCCGCCCACGTTCGGCGTGACCACCCGCAGCTTCTCCTTGGGGAGCTTCAGCAACTCGGCGATCTGCGGATAGATCACGTGCGGGCCTTGCGTGCCGGTATACAAGGTGACCTTGTCTTTCGCCGCGTCGTAGTCGGCGATTGCGTTGCGCGGTTCGATTGAATTGGCGAGGCAGCGGTTGTTCCACAGTTCGACCCGCGCGACGTGCGCCGCTTGCTTGAACGCCGCCTCGACCTTGGCCTTGTCGCCGCGCTGCCAGTCGAAGCACAGATTGCCCTTGATGTGGTCCCACGCAAGCGGCGCGCCCGGCTTGGTCGAGTCGACGGTGTGTGCCGTCGCAGGGCGCTCTTCATAGTCGACCGCGATCAACTCGGCGGCGTCCTTGGCTTGGTGCAAAGTCTCGGCGACGACCAGCGCCACCGGATCGCCGACGTAGCGCACGGTGTCTTTGGCGAGGATGGGATGCGGTGTGTCGGCGCGCTGCGTGCCGTCGATGTTCTCCAATGGCACCATGCACGGCATGTCGCCCAAACCGTCGGCCGTAACCTCTTTTCCGGTCAGCACCAGCACCACACCCGGCGCTTTCTGTGCCACCGCGACGTCGATGCGGCGGATGCGCGCGTGCGCGTGCGGTGAGCGCAACACGTAGGCGTGGGTCGCGTTGGCGAGCTTCACGTCGTCGGTGTAGCGGCCCTGGCCCTTGAGCAGGGGCTCGTCTTCGACACGATGCACGGCCTGACCGATGCCGAATTTGACCATGGTTAACCCTTTCAAATGGAGAGCGAGATCTAAGAATCGAGAAGTCCCAGGCACCAAAGCACCGGCTCTCTGACTGGACCCAGTTCGGCTGGCGGGGGCTAGTCCCTGGCGTCATTGTCACGAAGCCCACTGGAAATTTCAACCACGATGCAGACCCGGAACGGGTGACGCGCGCGTCGATCCCCGAGACTGATGGAAGCTCTTGCCGGATGGTGGAACGGGCATGTGCACGGTGCGAAGGGTTGCGTTGACAAGCGCGGCTCCATACGGCGCTCCATTAGAGTGCCACTCAGGGCTTCGCAACTAAATGTCGACTTTTCTTACACCCCAACTTGCGGGTGAGGCTTAAGTCTCTCAATCGTATAGTGAATCGACATAGGTATGAAATTTGCATTCGCAGTCCGGCGCAGTATTTCATATTGCGCAACAACAATTGAGCAAGGAGGATGTAAATAAGATGAAGTCAACACTCAAGAAGATGGCTGGATCGCTAGCATTGACTGCGGCGATGTCTGGCTCGGCATTCGCGGGGAGTATCTTTCTGACCGGTCACGACGTCCTGCTCCATGACGGTGCAGAGGGGTTCGACTCGGTTGTCTTGAATTATCTGCGGGGTGCTGGGACGTCGAGCGAAATCGCCGCGGCGAACTATGACATCGCGGTGGTTGGAAGCAACGTCGGCAGTTGGGGCTGGAGCGATGTTGCGGGGTTTGGTGACCGGGGGTCAAAACCGGGCTACAGCAGCACGACCTACTTCGACGTTGATACCGCGGACAACACGGTTTGGAACGACATCTTGTCCCGAGACGTGCTGGTGATCCTATCGCATTCCTCCTGTGGGGGATGCGACTTGAGCACCGACGGCTCGAACAATATCAATGCCCATGCGGCGCAAATAGCGACGGCGTTTAACGGGGGATTGGACATCTGGGGTCTTTCCGGCGCCAGCCTGGCGACGTATTACGACTTCCTGCCGCCGGGGGCTACTGCAAGCGGACCGCCGATCGGAGGCAGCTCTGGCTTCGAATCGACCGCAGCGGGTATCGCCCTGGGATTTACTTCAGAGATGATCAACGGCGACCCGACCCACAATCGTTTCGTTGACTTTGATCCGGACTTCACCGTGTTCGAGGTGCGTCCCAACCCGAGCCTGCCCGGCGGGAACGAGATCATCTCCATCGGCATTCGTGATGCGGTGATCACCGACGGCGGCATCGGCACGGACGGCGGAACCGATGGTGGAACCGACGGCGGCACTACCGTTCCGGAACCGGCGAGTTTGGCGTTGCTTGGGCTCGGCGCGCTGGGAATGGGATTGGTTCGACGCCGTAGGGATCGCTAGCAAGCGCTTTTCTCTCAGCTCGAAACAAAGAACGACGGCCGCAAAGGCCGTTGTTCTTTTCCGCGTGGAATCGGCCACTCGCAGTCCTGCAGCGGTGGCTCGCGACGCTCGACCGATCTTCGCGGCGAGGCTGGCTCGCGGCATAATGTCCTATCGCCGTCAACACTCAAAGCATGATCGACAGGCTTAAGCTCGCCTTCGGCTGCGATCTGCGAACCCTCGCGCTGGTTCGAATTGCAATCGCGACGCTCATCATCGTCGACCTGTTCAGCCGGTCGCGCGACATGACGGCACACTATACGGATTCGGGCCTGCTGACCAGGATGGACCTGCTGGCCATTCCCGGGGCGTGGCGGTCCTCGCTGCATCTCGTGAGCGGCTCGGCCACGGTCCAGGCGCTGTTGTTCCTGCTCGCGGGCGTGATCGCCCTGGCCCTCGCGGTCGGGTACCGCACGCGCTTGGCGACGTTCCTTTCTTGGGCGCTGTTGACCTCGGTGCAGTGGCGCAACCCCGCCATACTGCAAGGCGGGGATATCCTCCTGCGCTTATTATTGTTCTGGGGAATGTTTCTTCCTCTCGGTGCGCGGTTCTCGGTGGACAGCGCACTCGACGACCGGCGCGACAAGGAAGACAACGCCTACTTTTCCGTTGCCACTGCCGCGCTGCTGATTCAGTGCATGTCGGTGTATTTCTTCAGCGCGCTGCTAAAATCCGATCCGGTCTGGATTCCCGACGCTACCGCGGTGAGCTACGCGCTGCGCATCGACCACATTACGACTTCTTTCGGCGTATGGTTCAGGCCGTTCTCGAGCCTGCACGGCGTGCTTACCTACTACGTCTGGTACCTGGAGCTGGTGGGCCCGGTGCTCATATTCGTACCCGTGCTTTTCCCTTGGCTGCGGCTCGCCCTTCAGGTGATGTTCATCATCATGCACATCGGTTTTCTGTTGTGCTTGAAGATCGGGCTGTTTCCGTTCGTCAGCATCACATCGCTCCTGAGTTTCACGCCGGGCTGGGTATGGGACAAATTGGAGGCGAGGGCGCGCTCGCCGCAACGCCTGGGCATCCAGATCTATTACGATCGCGACTGCGGCTTCTGCTTGAAGACCTGTCGCCTGCTGCGTACCTTCTTGCTGTTCGAGGACACGTCGATCTTGCCGGCACAAGATCATCGCGAAATTCACTTGATCATGCAGGCGCACAACAGCTGGGTGGTGCGCGACTACGACGGTAGCCACCACGTCCGCTGGGCGGCTTTGGCGTTACTGTTCCGACGCTCGGTGTTGTTTGCCGCGCTCGGCCGCATCATGCAAACCAAAGTGTCCGCCGGCGTCGGTGATCGGTTTTACGGCTGGGTAGCAAACAACCGCGCGCCACTTGGTCGGATGACCGCTTGGGTGCTGCCGTTTCGGGCGCAACACCACCGTCTTTCGCTTGGGGCAGAAGCGATGGTCGTGCTCCTCGCCGCGATGGTTTTCTGGGGAAATCTCGCCACACTGCCGGGATTTCCGCACCGTCTGCCGCAACTCGTTCGCAATATTCGCGCGACTCTGAGCCTCGGCCAGTTGTGGGACATGTTCGCGCCGACGCCCTCGCGGGTCGACGGGTGGTACGTCGTGAGAGGTCACACCTTGGAAGGCAACGCCGTCGACGTGCTCAAGCATGTAGAGCAGGAACCGGATTGGCTGCGACCGGCACACTTGGCGGACGAGTATGCCAACTACCGCTGGCGCAAGTACCTCACCCGCATCGTGTCCCCGCCGCATACGGTGTACTTGCCCCCTTACGCGCGCTACTTGTGCCGCCAGTGGAATCGCAACACTCGGGCCGGGCATCGGCTCGCGAAGATCGAGATCTATTTCAACCAGGAAAGAATTGAACTGGACGACCTACCACGGCCGGTCAAGCGGATCTTACTGCACGAGGGCGCCTGTCCCAAGGATCGACCGATAGAGGGCCATCCAGAGCCGAACGCGAGTGATTCGACCTAGACCGCCGGTTGCGCAGTCGCGGTCGCCTGCTCTGTCTGCCGCGCTTCGATCGCGGGTTTGGATGCGACTCGCCAAATGTAGCGGTCGACGATGAAGTGGTGGATGTTGATGATCGCCGTTACCAGCAGGATGCTTTGCGCCAAGCCGGCACCGGCCCAAACGAAAGCGTACGGCCAACAGTAAAACAGCGCGTAACCCAACAGCAGGCATTTGGCATAGAAGGCACTCGCGTGATCGACGCGCGAGCGGCGGATTGCCGGTTCCCTCGCCCTCGCGTTGGCGTGGTAGACCATAGCGATCGCAAGATACTGCACTCCATGTGCGACGGTTGCGAGCACGAAAGCGTTGAGATAGTCCAGCGCCGTCCACCACAAGCCGTTGGCGAACATCATCGTTAGGCTGATG
Source organism: uncultured Burkholderiales bacterium (assembly GCA_964539965.1). GTDB lineage: Bacteria > Pseudomonadota > Gammaproteobacteria > Burkholderiales > JALYOK01 > CAZILI01. Next base: position 4,588 of record CAZILI010000033.1, read on the forward strand.
AGGGGCAGCGTGCGCCGTTTCAGTCCATATAGCCGCACCGCGAGCACGACGGGAACGACGAAGGTCGCCAGCAGCAGAAGTTCGCTCGCCAACTGCAGCAGCGTCAACACGCCGGGGTAGGAAGCGAGCGCCGCGCGGGACACGAACCATCCCAACCCGGAGGTGGGGGCGCCCAGGAAGGCGCGGAAAAAGGGCAGCATGCACGCCCACCACACCCATCGCTTTTCCTCTGAAGACAACGGCAGTCCGGATCGAAAGCAGTACATGACGGCCAACCCATAGGTTTGAGCGGCGTAGTGATAGGGCGACCAGGTCAAATACAGCGCCTGCAGGTGCGGCCCCAAGTCGACGGGGAATAGGGTGCACAAGGTCAGCGCGGCGATGGTGAGCAGGGGCAATCCCATGGTCACGAACGGATACTTCGCGAAGTGTTCGCGTTCGCTGTACAACCGCACCGTCGACGCGGCAAAGTGGGCGCTGTTGACGGCCAGCACTAGAGCGGCCAGTAGTTGAACCTGTAGCGCCCCAAAGAGGGCGGGTTTTGCCAGCAACACGAACGTTGCCGCAATGCTCCAAAGGCTGCCGATAAAGAGAAAGTCGGCGGCCGGATTAATGAACGGCTTGCCTAGGGAAGCCTGGCTTCGATTCATGGCCGACCCGCTGCCACACCCAGAGCGGCCAGGCTGTCGCTTGCCTCCCGCAACCTGGGCTTGAGCTGAAGCGCGCGGCGATAACCCGCAATCGCGGCCTCGCGCTTGCCTTGTCTGAGCATCGCGGTAGCGAGGTTGTTGTGTGCCTCGGCAAAGTCGGGGTTGAGGCGGATCGCAGCCGCGTTGTGAAAGATCGCCTTGTCGACTTGCCCTGTCCGCAGATAAGAAAGGCCGATGAGGTAGTGCGCGCCCACGTGCCTAGGCCGAATCATGAGCACTTTACGAAGGCGCTCGATGGCCTCAGCGTGGTTGCCCTTCAGTTGTTCGACGCGAGCGAGGCGCAGCCAGGCTTGTTCGTTGTCGGGCGCGATACGAGCGGCTACCCGATATTCCGCCAGTGCCGCCTCGACTTCGCCGGCTTCAAGCGCGCGGTCGGCGTTTGCAAAGTGGTTTAGAGAGATATCGGGGATTCGACCCGTGTCTACCGTCTGGTACAAGAGCCCCGCCGCGAGCAGCGCAAAGAAAGCGGCAGCGGAGGCGAGGAACAGTGGCCGGTAGAGGGAATGGGCGCGGAGGCTGCCGATCACGGTCGTTGTTGTTGGTGTTATGACGTGCAGCTTACAACTAATTAGCATAGCCGAAAAAGCAATTGCGTGGATTCCATGGCGCGCATGCAGTCCCGATTTGGCACGCGGCGCGCAGTCTCGTCCGCCGTTACCATTGCAGCAGGGTCGCGAAGTGCGATAGATTAGGTTCTTGAGTTGCAAAGTAGCGTGAACATGCTGCGTTGCAATATCAATCCACTGCAAAGGCCGACTCATTACACAGAGGAGAACAATCCATGTCGACCGCCGCCACGGCACCGTTGAACGGGCTAGCCGAGACTCCAGCCGAGCGACGACCCGGCTACTACGTCAAGTTCAACTTGTTCGCGCTCGGCATCATCATCATGAGCATGATGTACGCCGGCTTTCGGCTGTACCAGCAGCTGTTCGCCTGGGAATACGGACTGGACGCGACCGCGCCCGAGTTCGACAAATATTGGATGACCCTGGTCAAGGTCGAAGTGCCGCTCATCTTCGGCGCGGCCTTCTTGTGCTGGGGCTATCTGTGGTACACGCGCGATCGCAATCTCGCCGCGCTCACGCCCAAGATCGAACTGCGCCGCTACTTTAGCTTTACGCTTTGGCTGGTAGCCTACACCTTCGCCATTTACTTCATCGGCAGCTTCTTCGCCGAGGGCGACGGCGTGTGGCATCAAACCGTGATCCGCGATACGAGCTTTACCCCTAGCCACAACGTGCTGTTCTATGCCTGCATTCCGATGTACATCTTCTTGAGCGTCAGCGGCTTCCTCTACGCCATGACGCGGCTGCCGGCGTTTTCGCGCGGGATTTCGGTCGCGCATGTGCTGGCCGTGCTGGGGCCGGTGTTGATCCTTCCCAATCTGGGCTTCAACGAGTGGGGCCACGCCTACTGGCTTACCGAGGAGATCTTCTCGCATCCGCTGCACTGGGGTTTCGTGGTGCTGGGTTGGAATGCGCTGGCGCTGCCCGGCGTGGCGCTGCAAATCATACAGCGCATGGTGCCTTTGTTTCAGGAGGTGTTCGGCAGCGCGCGCCCGGTATAACCGAGCCGTAGCCTCGGGCGATCGTCCCGGCCGATCGCCCCATACCAAGGGGACGCAATAACGAGGAGGAGATCAACATGAGCCCCAATACCCGAGAAATCCTGCAGGTCAGTGGCCTATCGCCAGAGGCGGCGAAACTCTCGCGCATCTGGGAGTGGTTCGTCGTGGCGGCGGTTGCGTTGTTGTTCATGGGGGCGATTCATCTGCACGTCATGCTCACCGTCGGCGATTGGGACATGTTCATCGACTGGAAGGACCGCCAGTTTTGGGTGCTGGTGACGCCGATCTCGATGATCATGATCCCAGCCGCGCTGCAGGCCGTGTTTTGGCACTACTTCCGCCTGCCGATCGGCGCCACCTTGGGTGCCGTGCTGCTGATCGTCGCCACTTGGATCTCGCGTTTGGTCGGCTGGCACCTGTGGGGCTACTTCCCGTTCAGCCTATGCGTGCCTGCGACCATGCTGGCCGGCGCCTTGGCGTTGGATGCCATTTTGCTGATCGTGCGCAATCCCTTGCTCGCGTCTACCTTCGGCGGCTTCGCCTTTGCATTGCTGTTCTTCCCCAGCAACTGGGCCTCGCTCGCGCCGTACTTCCTGCCAGTCGAGCATCAAGGCATGATCGCCTCCGTCGCCGACCTCATCGGCTACACCTTTCCCCGCTCGGGCACGCCGGAATACATCCGCATGATCGAGCGCGGCACCTTGCGCACGTTCGAGGGCACGTCGATCTGGGTGTCGTCGGCGTTCGCCGGATTCGTGTGCATCTTCATGCACATGATCTGGTGGCGCATCGGCATGGCCTTTTCCACCCAGAAGTTCGTCACCAACTCCAAACGCATGCGGCAGATGATGGGGCTGCCTTGAGCGCGGGCCGGTTGCGCACAACAACGAGAATATCCGAGGAGGAGAACCATGAAACGGCGCACGACGATCTTCGGCTGCCTGCTTGAACTCGTCCTTGCCCTGGTCGTAACGCTGGCTTCGCCGGCCGGCTGGGCGCACGGCGAGCGGGCGCAAGAGCCCTACCTGCGCACGCGCACGGCGCACTGGTACGACGTGGCTTGGACGAGCGACAAGATCGCGGTCAACGACACGATCACCGTGACAGGGAAATTCCGCTTGTTCGGCGACTGGCCCGATGCAGTAGAGGTGCCCGATACCGTGTTCGTGAGCAACGCCACACCCGGCCCCGTGCTCGCGCGGGTGGAGTCGTATCTGAACGGCGTGCCGGCGCGGCAATCGTTTCGCAATCTGGAAATCGGCCGCGACTACGAGTACAAGATGGTGCTCAAGGGCCGCATTCCCGGCCGCTTCCACGTGCATCCCATGATCGCGGTAAAAGGCTCGGGGCCGTTGGTCGGGCCGGGCAAGTGGGTCGGCATCAGCGGCAGCGCGCAAGACTTCGCGTTTCCGGTCGCAGCGCTGTCGGGCGAGAAGATCGAGAATCTAGAGAGCTGGGGCGTGGCGCCGGCGTTCACCTGGCACGTGATTTGGTTGGGCCTCGCCGTACTGTGGATTCTTTGGTGGGTACGCCGGCCGCTGCTCATACCGCGCTATCTTGCGCTGAAGCAAGAGCGCGAAGACCTGCTCACCACGAGTCTCGATCTGAAAATCGCTGTGGGCTTGCTGATCGTCGCAGTCGTGCTCGCTTTTTGGGGCTATAACTGGGCGCGCAGCAAGTATCCGCGCACCGTTCCGCTGCAAGCGGGCACTATGAGCACACCGCCGCTGCCGTATTCACCCCCACCGCTCAAAGTGAGCGTCAAAGAAGCGCGCTACGACGTTCCCGGGCGCTCCATGCGCGTGACCATGAACGTGACTAACACCGGAGATAAGCCGTTGCGCATCGGCGAATTCGCTACCGCGAGCATTCGTTTCGTCAATCAAAGCCTGCCCGCGGCAAAGGCTAACGTCGCCGCCGACTATCCGCGAGAACTGGTGGCGCGCAACGGCTTGCTGTTGAGCGACGACGCGCCAATCGAGCCCGGTCAGAGCAAGGAAATCAAGTTCGATGCCACCGATGCGGCGTGGGAGATCGAGCGGCTGACGAGTTTCTTGACCGACGTCGACAGCAAGTTCGGCGGCCTGCTGTTCGTGTTCGACAGCGAGGGCAAGCGTCATATCGCCGAAGTCGGCGGCCCGATCATCCCCGTGTTCAAGGACGTGAAGCTCGCGCTCGCGCAATAGCCAAGGAGAGGGCGGCGCGATGGCGCCACCCCTAACTAACGCTCGACGCCGCGTGCGCTACCATGCTGGCGCCGAGATCGAATGTAATGGTCATGCCGATGCAACGCCGCTTGCTCAACCTTACCCCTGCAACGCTCACCGTCTGGCTGCTGCTCGGTTTTGCGCTCGCGCTCCTGCCTCGGACGGGCGCGTGCCACGGCGGGCTCAGCATGGACGAGGACTACTGCAAGCTGCGCGTGGGCCGCTATGTCATGCACTTCGTCGGCTATCAGCCCGAAAGTCCGAATGCGACCAAGGAGTTTTGTGAGGACATTCCGGCCACCGGGCAGACCATCATCGTGCTCGACTTCATCGACGACGAACTGCGCGATCTGCCGGCCGAGGTGCGCATCGTTAAAGACGTCGGTGAAGCGCAGGATCTCGAGGCGATCACGGTGTTTCATCTGCCGGCGAAACTGCACCCCACGGGGTCGCTCTCGCTGGAGTACGACTTCAAGCAGGCCGGCAAGTACGTGGGACTGGTGACCGTGGGCGGCAAAGACAAGATCGTGTCGCGGTTTCCCTTTTCGGTCGGCAAACAGAGCCTGCTGCCGCAAGTGCTCGGCGGCGTGGTGCTGGTCGCGGCGGCAGCCGCGTTATATCTGTTCGCCTTGCGCCAGCGCGCGCGGCGCCCCAAAACTCAGGGGGTATCGAGCTAGGGAGCGCATGCAGAAGCGCCCGCAAGAGACCTACGGTTAGGGGTATGCTTTGCCTTACGCGAGTTTGGCCAGCCGCTGCGCTCGGCGTGCTCGCCCTCGGCTGTGTCCGTTCGACCGACGAGGCGGCTCAGGCCTTGCGGGCGTTCGACTACTCCGGCGGCCCGCGCTTGGGGACCTGCGAGGCGGGCGCGAGGGCGGGTGTGGCCGGCGGCAGCGATGCACAACGCTCCGCCAGCGGGGTACGCTACGACGTGCGTACGCCGAGCAACTACGACGCAAAGCGGCGCCATCCGCTGCTCATGGTGTATGCGCCGGCCGGAGCGAGCGCGCAGGCGAGCGAGGCTGCGAGCGGACTCACACCGCTCGCCACCGCGGCCGGTTTCGTGGTGGCTTACGCCGATCACGTGCGCCTAGGGGTCGCCGGAGCGCAGCGCTTGGCGAGCATACCGACCGAGGTCGCCGCGCGCTGGTGCATCGATGAGCGCCACGTTTATTTGACGGGCCACTCCGACGGCGGCACGATAGCCAACATCGTCGCCGTGATGCCGCAAACGCGTTCGATGGTCGCGGGCCTCGCGCCCAGCGCGGCCGGCGTGGTCGCCGCCGATCTCGACGCCTACGGCTGTCGTCTGCCCACGCCGGTAATGGTCATGCACGCCAAGAACGACGCGCTGTTTCCCGGCTTCGGCGAGCAAGTGGCGCGCTGGTGGGCGCGCTGCAACGGCTGTGCGGCGGACGCAACGCATCGCGACCACGCAGGTTGCCTCGTGTTCGATCGCTGCGCGGCGGCAGCGCCGACTCGATACTGCGAGGGTGAGCAAGGTCACGCCAAGTGGCCGCGACGGGGTGAGGAGGTCATGAAGTTCTTTTCGGCGCAGTTGCGATGAGGCTCCGAGCGCTATCGACTTGTCTGGCGCTCGCGCTGGCCGTCTGCGCCGGGCAAGCGCACGCGCACGCGAGCTTGGTCAAGTCCGATCCGGGACGCCGGGCGGTGCTGAAGAGCGCGCCCAAGGCGGTCAAGCTCTGGTTTAGCGAGAAGCTGGAGCCGGCCTATTCCTCGGCTTGGTTGGTCGATGCCCGCGGCGAGCGCGTCAATCGTCAACCGGGTGCGGTATCCACCGAAGACCCGAAGCTGATCGTGCTGCCCTTGGAGGCGCTGCCGCCGGGGGCGTATCGAGTTCAGTATCGGGTGTTGTCGGTGGACGGCCACGTCATCGAATCGAGCTATCTCTTCACGCTCAAGCCTGCGCCATGACGTGGATGAGCCAGTCGGCGCGCTGGCTTCATCTGTTGAGCGGCGCGGTGCTGGTGGGTGTTTTCACCGTGCAACTGCTGGCGAGCGAAGCGCCTTGGCGCGCGCGCTTACGATGGGTCGCACGCTCGGCGGCGGCGTTGGCGCTGGCCTCCGGTGCCGGCGTGCTCGTCTTGCAGGCCGCTGCGGTGCTGGCCATCCCCGCCGCCGCGCTGCGCTGGCCGGATCTGATTGCGCTCGCGCGCGATACGCACTTCGGCCACGTGTGGCTGGCGCGACAGGCGCTGTTCACGCTCGTGCTCGCCGCCACGCTGTTGCCGGCGGCGCGCACGAGGGCCGCCGACTACGGCCTGCTGGCGCTGAGCTTGCTCGCGCAGGCCGGGCTCGCACTCGCCGGCCATGCGGTCACCGCCGAAAGCCGAGCGCTAGCCGGCGGCGCGCACGCCGTGCATGCGCTTGCCGCGAGCCTCTGGCTGGGCGGGCTCACTTTACTTGTGGTGCTCACGATCACCGGCCGCGATTCGGCGGCCGCAGTGGCCCAGCTCATGCGCCGATTCTCCGACTTGGCGCTCAGCATGATGCTGTTGCTCATGATGAGCGGTGTGGTGCTGGCGGCGCTCAATCTGGATCGCTGGCCACCGCTGTTCGGCACCGCCTATGGTCGCTCGCTATTGTGCAAGTTGGCGCTGCTGGCGGGAGTGCTCACGATCGCGGGGCACTTGCGCTGGCGCGAGCTGGCGCGAATCGAAACGCGTTTGCCGAGCGGTAAAGCGATCGCCGCTTGGCTCGCAGCCGAATGGCTGTTGGCGCTGGGCGTATTGTGGTTCGCCGCCAAGCTCGCCGGCACAGCGCCCGCCCGGCACCAAGACGTGATCTGGCCGTTTGCCTTTCGCCTGGCGACTGAGGTGACCTGGCCTAAGCCCGAGGTGCAACGCGACGTCTGGCTCGGCCTCGCCCTCGCCGCGCTGGCCCTGGCGGCCGTGCTCACGGGGTGGCGCACGCGCCAGCGCCTGATCGGCGCCACGCTCGCGGTCTTCGTGCTCACCGTGAGCCTATGGACGGCGCTGCCGCCTTTGTCGGTGGCTGCCTCCGCCGATACCTATCGCCGCGGCAAGGTGCCGTACCAAGCGGCCTCGGTCGCCGGCGGCGAGGAGCTATTCCGTGCGCATTGTGTTGCCTGCCACGGCGTGGATGCGAGCGGAAACGGCGAGCGGGCGCGCGCGACGCCTAGGCCCGCGGCCGATCTGACGGCGCCGCATGCGGGTGATCACACACCGGGCGACTTATATGGCTGGATTACTCACGGTATCCCCGCCTCGGGCATGCCGGGCTACGGCGAGCGCCTTGAGGAGGAGGCGCGCTGGGATCTGGTCAACTTCGTGCACACCTTGGCGGCCGGCTACCAGGCGCGCGTGATTCGCGAGCGCGTCGCGAGCTTGCGGCCTTGGCTCGGCGCGCCGGATTTCAACTACGCGACACGCGAAGGCAGCGGATCGCTCAAAGACTATCGCGGGCGCGCTGCGATCTTACTCGTGCTGTTCGAACCGTGTCGCTCGAGCGCGCGCTTGGAAGAACTGACTGCATGGCGCGAGGCGCTGGCGCGTCGCGGCGCGCGGGTGCTGGCGGTCGCGCTCGACGAGGAGGCGATGCGCGCCTGTCCCGCGCCCGAGCCGCTCGCGGTCGTGCAAGACGGCGCAGCCGAGATCGCTCGCGCCTATCTCTTGTTCCGCCGCACGATCGAAAGGCAACGCGCCGGCGAGCGCGGAACGTTGCCGCAGCACATGGAATTCCTGATCGACCGTTTCGGCTACTTGCGGGCGCGCTGGCTGCCGGAGGACACCACACCCGGCTGGCGCGACCAGCGCCTGCTGTTGGCACAACTCGATCAGCTCGCCGCCGAGCCTAGGATCAAGCCGCCCCCCGATGAGCACCTGCACTAGGGGACCTCTGGCTTACAATGCAACCGGTCGCCTGACACGCTGAATTTCCTCTCACATCTTTCGAGTGAATCGTATGCCTCGCATCCCGTATCAACCCGCTGACCTCGCTGAACCGAAGGACCTCGTGCAGGCCATCCGCGCGCGCCGCCGAGGCCAACTGCTCAACTTGGATCGCATGCTGCTCTACAGCCCGCCGCTCGCTAAGGGCTGGAATGCGTTCTTGCGCGAAGTGAGAAACGAACTCTCGCTGCCGCCGAAGTTGCTGGAGCTCGCCGTGTGCGTGGTCGCCGTGCTGACGCGCGCCGATTACGAATTCCATCACCACGCGCCGGAGTTTCTGCGCGCGGGCGGCAGTGAACGTCAGGTCGAAGCGCTGCGCTCGCTGCCGCAGGCGGGCGAGCTGTCCGCGGCGTTCGACACGGTCGAGCGCGCTGTGATCGCGCTCGCCTCGGAGATGACGCGCAGCGTGGAGGTGGCAGAGGAGACCTTCGCGGCGGCGCGTGCCGCCTTGCCGAGCGAGCGCCAGCTGGTCGAGTTGGTCGCAGTGGTGGCGACCTACAACATGGTGTCGCGATTCTTGCTGGCGCTCAAAGTCGCCCCGGAGTAACACCGCGATGCGTTTGCGCTGCACCGTGGTCTCGTGCCTCGCACTGTTTCCTCTGATTGGCTTGGTGAGCGCGCGGGTGTTCGCACACAGCGATGAGTATTTCGATCGCAACCCCTCGCCGCACGGCGGCCAGGTACGCATGGCCGGGCCGTATCACTTCGAACTGGTGGTCGGCGAAGGAGAGTTGGTGATCTACGTGACCGACCACGCCGACCAGCCGATCGATACCGCCGGCGCCAACGGCAGCGCGCGCGTCGCCTCCAAGGCGGGCAAGCAAGAGATCGCGCTGACACCGGCCGGCGGCAACGTCTTGAAAGCGAGCGCGGTTGTGGAGCGTGCGGCCGATCTGAAGGTCGACCTGACCGTGACGATGCCCGGTAAGAGCGCGCAGAAAGCGCGCTTTACGCCGTTTCGGAAATAGCGCTCGACGGCGCGGGCCGGGCGCGCCTTGCCGCGGCGCGGGCCGACGGCCGTACCGCGGCGGCCTCGTTGTGAGCGCGCAAATGGCTCAACACCAGATCGGTGATGTGCTGCATCCATGCCGCGCGGGCCTTCGGTTGCATCAAGTCGATCGACAAGAACTGCGACAAGGTGTAGCGGTTGGAGACGTAGAAGTATCCCAGCGCTGCGACGGTGATGTACAGCTCGACCGGGTCGACGCCGGGCCGGAACACGCCGGCGGTAACCCCACGCTCGGTGAGATCGCGCAAGGTGTTGATCACCGGCAGCGACAGCTTGCGGATGCGCGCGGAGCGCCGCACGTGGCGTCCCAGGTGCAGATTCTCGGCGTTGAACAAGCGAATCATCTCGGGATGCGCGAGGTAGAACTCCCAGCTGTAGCGGATCAGGTCGCGCAACCCTTGCACCGGCTCCGCCTGCTGCAAGTTCAGGCTCGCCTGCGAGGACACCAGCGCCTCGTAAGCTTGCTCTAGCACGGCGACGTAGAGGTCTTCCTTGCTGCCGAAGTAGTAGTACAGCATGCGATCTACGGTGCGCGCGCGCTTGGCGATTTGCTCGACCCGCGCGCCGGCGTAGCCGTGCGCGGAGAACTCCTTGGTCGCCGCGGCGAGAATGCGCTGACGCATGCGCTCAGGATCGCGCTTCTTTGCCGCGCCGTTCTGGCGAATGCGATCCGGGCCGGACGAGGGCTTGCTCTTGCTTGCGCGAGCGGGCATGGCGCGGCTCATAGAGGGCGTGTTCAGGGGTTCCCTACCTCGCGCGCTTTCTTCAGTTCGGGCAGGCAATGCGCGATCCAGTGCGCGGTGAGTTTTTCTTGCAGCGAATTTTGCTTCAGGCGCTCGTTGAGGGCGTTGAAATCTACCCGATCGAGCGGCTGATCTTGATTGAAGCAGGAGAACACGTAGCTCAGCTTGCCGGTCGCGGGATCGCGATGCGGTTGCAGACATTGGGCGCAGATCTCGTTCATCATGCATTGCATGGGCGAGTTGATCGAGCCGATGCCCAAGTGCTGTGGCTTGAGGTGCGGCCGCAGCACGTCGTCGCGCGCGCGCCGCACCGCGGCCATCATGCGGTCGGAGCCGATGACGACGATGCGATCGGCGTCTTCCATGCGGATGGCCGGCGCGCCCAGCCGTGCCGCGGCGTAGGCCTCCATGGCCTGCACGATATTGCCGACGAAGCTCTTGTCCTGCGGGCGGCTCGCTTGAAAGCCCGGCTGCTCGTCGCAGCACCACACGATCACGTCCGCTGCCGCTTCGATCTCGTCGACCTTGTAGCGATCGATGACCTTCTTGTAGCCGGCAAAGTACAGCACCTTCGATCCGTGAGCGCGAAACGCCTGCCCGATCGAGAACAGCACGGCGTTGCCCAAGCCGCCGCCGACCAGGATCACGGTCTCATTGCCGCTGATATGGGTCGGCGCGCCGGTCGGCCCCATCAGGATCACGCGTTCGCCGGGCTGCAGCGTGGCGCACAAATCGGAGGAACCGCCCATTTCGAGCACGATAGTCGACACCAGGCCGCGTTCGCGATCGACCCACGCACCGGTCAGTGCCAGCCCCTCCATCTGCAGTCGCGTGCCGTTCACCACGGGGGAGAGAGTCTCGAAATTCTGCAGGCGGTAGAACTGTCCCGGCTGAAACTTGCGCGCCGCCAGCGGCGCCTGCACCACGACTTCGACGATGGTCGGCGTCAGGCGCACGACGCGTTGCACGCTCGCTGACAGGTCGCGCCCAAGACGTGCGCAGAACACGTCGTCGGACTCTTGGGCTTGCGGCGCGCGCTGCGCTAAGACGCGCGAGACCACCGGATAGCCTTGCTTGGCGCTGCCCATCGCCTTCACGACGTTGCCGAAGTACGACGGATGCAGATCGCCGAAGAAGCTCAAATAGCGGCCGTCGTCCCAGCGTGACAGCAGCACGTCGGCGCGCTGCGGCTTGGAGATCGAAAATTCAGGCTTGACCGAATTGCCCGACTCGTCACAAGCTTTGAAGTACTTGCCGTCAAGGGCGAAGTGCGCGGCGTCCTCTCGCGCCAGTACGGTATTGGGCGAGGTGCCGGCGGCGACGAACACGCTGTGCGCTGGCAAGTGAAACTCACCGGCCTCCTTCCATTTTGCCTCGCTATCCAAGCTCTGCCGCTTGAAGTTGATGCCACGCACCGCGCCGTACTCGTCCACGTCGATGCTATGCGGCGTGAGCCCCTCGGCGAAATCGATGCCTTCTTCCAGCGCCTTCTCGACTTCCTCATGGTTCAGCGTGTACGACGGGCTGTCCAGCAGTCGGCGCCGGTAGGCAATAGTCACGCCACCCCATTCGCGCAGCAACTCGATGATCTTGGCTTCGCGCCCTGCGCGCTCGGCCTCGGCGCGCTCGGCTCGAATGGCGCGAGCGTGCGCGAGAAATTCCTCCGCGATCTCGCGCTCTTCATCGGACCAGTTGCGGCGGACCGCTTCCTCGCCCTGTTTCGCGGCGAGCGCTTCGTAGCGGGCGAGAAACTTCTCGACCTGCACGACGTAATAGGCGAGCGACTCGGTCGCCGTGTCGATGGCGGTGAGGCCGCCGCCGATGACGACCACCGGCAAGCGCATCTGCATGTTGGCGATAGAGTCGCGCTTGGCGGCGCCGGTCAACTGCAGCGCCATGAGGAAGTCCGAGGCCATGCGCACGCCGCGCGCCAGGCCGTTGGGGATGTCGAGCATGGTCGGCTTGCCGGCGCCCATAGCCAGCGCGATGTGATCGAACCCCAACTCGAAGGCATCGCTTGCGGTCACGGTGCCGCCGAAGCGAACACCGCCGAACAAGGTAAAGCACTCGCGCCGTTCC
>CAZILI010000034.1:0-16548 GCA_964539965.1 uncultured Burkholderiales bacterium
GCTTCGCTCCGGTGGCGTCAGATCTTCCGGATCCGCGCCGCGTGCGACGCTTAGCATCCGGCGAATGGCGCGCGCCTGCTCGAGCACGTCGAACAAGCTTACTTCGCCCCCGGCTAAATCACTGGGCCTTGCATGCTGCAGCCGGAGATTGGCGAGCACATCGAAACCCCCGGCTCTACGTTTGGCATGGTAGAGGACGCGCTGTTCGATTTCGCTTTGTGCCATGCTGGGTTGTGCCGTCGTGTTGGCGGCTTCCACGCCATACACGACATCCAGCGGTGTCACGGAGACTTCGTTCAGTGGAAACTTTTGCGTTTCGACTGCGTTGCCCGCGTTGTCTAGGCGCTCGACGGTGCAGCGGACCTTGCTCCCGTCGCCCAGCAGCTTCGCTGCCCAAAAATTAAGTAGGCGCTCCACGCTCGAGCGCGTGCCCGCGTCACCCGCTTGCCAGCCCGGCGTATTCAAGTTCGTGGTCCCGCTCATCAAGAGCAGCACGCGGTGAGTAAGGGACGTGCCGGAGCGCGGCATTCGCGTCACTTCGAGTTCCGGCGGCGGTGCGTCTCCCTGCGCAACGGCGGATAACGTGCTTGCCAAACGCGACGTATTGCCGCGCGCTAACTGATAAGCGGCTTCTGCTGTGAGCGCATCGCTTACCGCGTCTATCATGTCGTCCAGCGTTTCGAATATCTTGCCGAGCGCAGCCGAGTCGCTCGTCCCCATGCCTTCCTTGCTGAGTTCCGCCATGACGGTGCTTTGTTCTTCCGTCCAGCGCCGGTGCAGCACCCATCCGTCGACCACGTTGTTAGCGGCGATGTTGTCCACCGCGCCGGTTGCGCCGGGAGTTGCGCGTGCCACCAGCGGGGCGAGGCGGCGCAGCGGGGCGATGAAACGATCCATCGTGCGGCCGTTATCGACCACCGTGTCATGCAGAAGACGCTCGATCCGATAGCCAAGCAGCGCACCTAGGGGTTGGCCTTGCCGCATGCCGTCCAACAGCCGCGAGGCTTCGCGAACTCTTCGCGAGGATAGGTCAATGGCGAACGGGCCATTGGCGCTTGGCACGCCGGTCGGTCCAAGGTGTGCGTTACGCAGCAACGCCGCGGTGGTCGCATGCATCATCGACGGTGCGTGTATGAAACCGCTGCCGTTGACGGCCTCTTGCAAGGGACCGGCTTCGCCGGGTGGCGTGGACGCGACCGGTTTCGTCAGGGACGCGGGGACGGGTTTCAGATTCTCCACCCAGCCGTAAGCGCCAATGTATTGCCCCGCCGGTCCGTCCACCTGCATGGCGGCGAGCCGCTTGGTGGCAAAGGAAGTCACCCATGCATCCAGCCGGTGGGCGGAGAGGTCTAGGGTTCCCTGCATGAGTTGCAATAGCCGTTCGCTGTCGAGGTCTTTCAGGTGTGCGAGGCTAGCGCGAAATTCGCCGAGTGCCATGAGCGCCGGTGTCGTAAATGTCGTTTGCGTTTCCAGAAATTCCCGAATGGTCTTGTTGCCTGTGGTCGTGAGTTTCTTGTCCAGTTGGCGCAGCCAATGCGTGGTGGGCTGCGCGCTCGTCACTAGGTCGATCAGCTCGGCGTCGCGCAATAGACTTAGGGGATCGGTGCCCATTTCCTGTGCTTGCAGCAGCGCCGCCGCGTAGGCGATCTCCCGCAGTATTGCGTGGCGCAGAAGCATCTGCAACAGGCTAGTCGTCCTCTCGGTCGATTGGGGATCTGGCCTCGCGACAATAAGTGTCGCAATGCTGCGTTCCGCGAGCAGCGCCGCGATGTAGTTGGATTCCAGTGGCGCCCAAGGGGACACTTCACCGGTTTCGACGAGCGGCGCGGAAACGCGCCGGTACCAGTTGGCGTTCCAAAGACGCGCGAGTCGCGGTCGCCAGGGGATGCCTAGACTCTGTAACAGCGCGGTCTGAGCTGGATCGCCGGTGGGTACGCCGGTAGACAGGAAGCGGAACAGGTGTTGCAGATAGTGCGTACCCATGACGTTGCGCACGTGATAAGCACTCGACAGCGCGTCGCTACGCATCACATCGGCGAGATCGGCGTCGGGGTCGATTGGATCTTGGCGATTGCCGATGCGCGCAACCGAAGGCAAGGCTGGTCGCCACACGTTGTCGCGTAAGTTGACCAATATTCCTTTGAGCCAGGCATCTTGCGTGGTAACGGCTTCGCCCGTGCCCGGTTGCCATAGGTCGAGGGACGTGACCGGCAGGATGCCGTAGGGCTGCAGTCCACAGCGCAGCGTGGGCAAAGGACCGAAGCTGCGTACGTGTTCGACAAAATGCTTGCGTGCCCACTCGATGTCCGCTTGCTTAAGTCCGGTATCGCTTCCTATCATATTGCTCAAAAAATAGCCCCAGCCCACCTGCCAAAGGGCCGTGTTCATGCTGCGCATATCGAGATCATCGTCCGCAAGACCGCGCTCGATGCGGTTGAAGGTGGGGTCGATTCGGCTGAAGGTGATGCCGAGCGCCGTGCCAACTCGCAGGGCGTTATTCGCTCCCGCAGGCGCAGTTACATCGATCTCGGTCGCAAAGCTGCGTTGATGGCCAGGGTCGTGCGAGCTGTAGTCGGCACGCCGTGCTTCACTGTTGTTGGTGGGTGCCCCGGGGCGCATGAACGCGAGCCCGTCGGTATAGTGATGGGCGTCCAGGAGATCGGCAAGCTGCGTTGCGGTTTGTGCGACACTGAGCGAGCGCAGCACACCGAACACCACTACGCTGTCTATTCCGGCGCCCAAGACGGCGGGTGAAAGCGCGATGCGTAGCGCCATTCCTGCAGTTTCCGCTTCGTCGAAATCGATCATCCATTTCATGCCGGCGTCGACCGCGAGTTGGGTGCCGTCCGCGAGCAGCGCTTGGGTTTGCGCATCGGTCTGTGGTGCCTGGGGATCGGGGCCTACGGCTAGCAATCTACGGATGTCTTTGCTCGTGACCGTTATCGCAGCCTGACCTCCTGAATGCACGACCGCCATCCAGCGATCCGGCAGTAGTCGCGCCTGTGGCGCGTGGCGCCATGCGTCGTCTTTGCTGGCGACTGCGATTGTTGGAAAGAGCGGGGCAACGGAGGGCGTTTGCCCGTCCGGTGTCGGTGCGGTCGGACGCTGCCCGATGTTGGTCGGCTGCAGGCTGCGAACGATCCAGGCGGCACGCTTGGCGCCGAAGCGGTCGGCAAGCTGCCGCCAGGCGTTTGCGCGCGCGGCTTTATCGCTTCCGGCTCGCCAGTCCAATTGCCAATAGTGTTTACCCCAAGTCTGCTCGTCGGCCGTGAGCTCAGTCTCGTGGCTGTCCAAGTGAATCTTGTCGGGAAAGACGCGCACCCGCAGTTCGGTGCTCCCATTGGCGAGCTTGAAGAAGCGCGTCTCCAGGCGCACGGGCAACAGGACTAGGGGCAAGTCGCCGGGACACAGCGGCTGCGTGGCTGCTTGTCCGCCGGCCGCGGGAACAGCAAAACCGCTTTTGAATAGGTTTGCGCTCATGATAGGTGTATGCCCATGTGAGAAGTGGCGGATGTGTCAGCTTGGCGAGACGAGGCGCGAAGCGTGAATGGCGACGCGCGTGGGCTGGCGACGCACGATATCTGCCATGTGCGCCGAATTCCTACCCCAGAGGCGGCCCGGTTTGGGCGTTACACCCGCAGGCGGCGTAGCGCCGATGACAAGATGGCTGGCGTTGCCGAGATTGACGCTGGCGGAGAGACCGAAGCGCGGCTCCGTGGGATGCTCTTGGATCACCACGAAGTAGCCCGGGTTCGTGGCCGAGCCGATGGCGGCCGCCGGTGTGATGTTAAAACCGAAAAATGACAGATCCGGTTCCATGGTGCCGTTGAAGAGCGGGAAGATGTCCGGCCCCGGCGTCGTGGTCGGACTAGCCAGCGCCGGGGTCAGATAGATGATCGCATTCGGGTAACGCCGCAGCAGGCTGCTCCGTAGCAGCAAGACAAATTTCTCCGCCGGCCCATTGGCCGCCGCGGCACCGAGGGCTCTAGTGAGGTTCTTGTACAACTCGTCGATGTCGCTCACCGACGCATCGCCGGAACCATAGTCCCAAAAATTCTTGAAGTAGGTGCCCCGTTGATCGGTCGGAAAGCCGCGCCATAGAAGCTCGCGCGCCATCTCCACATTGAGGCCGATCATGTAGGCTTCGACGAAGGCGCGATTGGTCTTGAGTCCCACCACCGTATCGGGCTTCACTTTGTCTAGGCCGGGCAGCAACAGGTCCTGGGATTTTTCCTTGAGCGCCTCGTACATGGGTTGCGGGAAGGCGGGGGCCATCATGACCGTCTCCGTGCCCAGCGCCGTCACGCCCGGTGCCGTTGCCGGCAACACGCTGCTGCCTGTCGACACCAATGCTTTCGCGAGATTGGCTAGTGCGCGGCGCGGGTGCATCTGCGCCCGTACGATATTGGCCGTCGCGCTCATCGAGATATGAATATCCACAGCCGCGCTTGTCTGCATCAATATTCGTGATAAGTGTTCGGCCGCCGCCGCGCGGAAATGGCCTGGGTAGTCCCAGTCCGGCGGCAGCGGATCGGCGCTCGATGGCGGGATTGGTTGGCCTTCGGCGACCACTTGAAAACTGGGATCACAAATCGCTGTGACGACGGCGTTCACGGTCGGCACCCCAGGCGAGTTGGCCTGACTTGGGGGCGGTGGTGCAACGGGTGGCGGCGCGTCGCCGAAGTTGAGCCGCGCTACCCAAGTCTTGTCGACCGAGCGTGTTAGGCCTTGTGCGACGATTCGCCGGGTCAACGGTCCGCGATGGCGGCCGATGCGCCGCATCGCAGCTCCAGTCGCGGGGATGGGCAGCGACGTGTCCGCCATCTGCGCCATCAGCGTGCGTACCGGCGAATTGGTCGATACGCTGCTGCGTATGCGACTGAAGGCCGGGGCAGCGATGCGCAAAGTCATCTCTTCGCTCAATGCCGACAAGTGCCGCGCGTGCAAGCTTTCCCCGACCGCCATGCTGAGCTGCAGTTGTTGCATGCGCCGATTGACCTGTTGCAGGTCGGCGGCCTGCTCCCACGCGGACGCCATCAGCGCTTCCTGGTGCTGCTGAATGACTTGTGTGCCGAGCGCGGCGGCGGAGCGCCAACGTGGATCCAGATTGAGTTCATCGAACCAATTCGCCGCGCCCGGCGTGGCTGTGGTGCGCGCCGCGTACCAGCGACCATACAGCGGTGGAGCGAGCAGGGGGTTCCCCGTCGGTGTCGAGATTTGATTGAGTCCAGGCTGATTAACGATGGCGGCCAACGCTTTTTCGAAAGGCGCGGCCGCCGGATCCTTCCAGAGCACCGGGCCGGTACCGCCGGTCAACGGTGCCAGTGCTCCTTCCATCTGCACCGTGGTTTGATCGGGCGACGGCGGCGTCCATACGAAACCGGGATGTCCAATGTCGACTTTGTGGTTTCCTAATCCGTCGGGCGAACCGATGGTGAGACGCTTTGCCAGGGACTCGAAGTCGCCGGCTGCGCTGGTGCGAAACTCCCACGAGTAGTAGACCGGCAGCAACACTTGTGTGGGTGCTGCGGCAGTCAGTGTCCACGCCGGCGCCAGCGCGTTGGTCGCGGTGAGATCGCGATCGGCGATCGGTAGACCGAGACCCGCCTTACGGCCCAACTCGAAGGTGGGTACGACGCAAGCGATGTAGTCGGTATTGGGCGCCAGCGCTCTCGGGCAAATCAGCCGAGACAAGGACAGCTCGGGCGCACCACCCAGGGCGGCGCCCACGGCATTGGGATCGCCGGCAGTGTTTTCCGCGGCCGCTTGCCCATGGGCCCAGGCCCAACTGTCCTTCAAATCGGGAAGTTCAACGAAGGGTTTGGCGGGCGCCGCAATCTGCAAGGTCGGTAGCGGTGTGGCAGGGGTACTGGAAAGCTGTACCCCATCTTGCTTGCGCACAACTACCAAACACAGCCAGGGCCGCAATTGGGCGTTATTGTTGGCCCGCGCCGGCGTGAACAGCCACGGGAAGTCGGCGCGATCGAATTCGATCGACGGAAAACAATTGGATTCGAAATCGCTGGTGTCCGGCCGCGGATCGGTACGCAGGATCTGGTGAACATCGATTCCGACCACATCCGCCGGCCCGCGCAGTCGCACCGTAAGCGGTGGCAAGGGCGCATTGTTGACCTTAAGCGCAACCGATAGGTCTGCGACGGCGGCCTGTTGCGGGCCGAGGGTATCGATGGTTGCGATGGTGCTTGCGGCTCCCTGACGTACCCACGGTAGGAAACTCAGCTTCGCTTGTGCAGTAGGCATGTGGATCCCTCAAAGCTCAATTTCGTAAGTGGGCAACAGCTGCCATCGCGCGGCTGCGCGATTGAGGCTTCCCAGCGCCGCTTGATGCTCACTCCAGGTGCGCACGCTCGGGTCGACGGGCGGTGCCGTGCCGTCGATTCGCGGCATGATGCTCCAGCGCTCGGGGTTCAACTTGGCGGCTTGCACCGAGGCGTTGCGAAATCGTGCCTGCCCTACATGGCGCACCGGTGCCCGTCCGGCGGACCCGGTGCGGGCCATGCTTCGCAGTTGATCTGCGCTCAGCGTGTAGCTTGCGGAGACGACGGGACCCGTGGGGGCGGTCGCGGACGCTGGCGTGCCGCCGATAGTGATAGTTTGATATTCCAGCGGTGCGGCGATCACCTGTGAGCTATCGGTTGCGCTCGCCGGCGTGCCGAAGGTGTAGCCCGCATCCATGGGCTCGAAGGAGGGTGCCGCAATTTTCTCCTCGTCGCTCATCACGAAGAATTGTGCCGGCGCGAAGAATTCCCGTTGCGGCGCACTCGCAAGTGGCGCACCGTTCAGCGTGGCGCCTAAGGTGAAGCGCCGCGCACCGGCCACCGGCGCGCCGCCAAAGGTGTCGATATCCCGTCCGGTATTGAGCGGGGCGACTTGCTGTTTCACCACAAGCAGCCCCAAGGGGTCCAGTACCAGTGGCGCACCTGCAACTGCCGGCGGCAAGCTCTTGAGTGCGACCCCATGGGGCTGCGCCGCGCTACGCTGGGTGCTCCAGCTTGTCGGAGAAACCAGCGCCTGGGTGAGTTGTGCTAACACGTCGACCGCAGGCGGCAGCGGGGGCGGATCCCCGCTCACGAGTGTCGTGTCGAAGCGTACCGAGAAGTCGCACCACAGGATAGAGAACGTCGCCTTGCCGCTCACTCGCAGCGGCCGCGGTCCTTCCAGCTCGCCTGCGAGCGCGACCATGAACAAATTGCGCGAGCCGCGCTTTAGTTGCAGGCGGGCATGAAAATCGGCGATGAAATGCAAAGGCAGGAGTTGCAATAACACATCGTAACCAATGGCGCCTTCGACACTGAAGCCGGCGGCGCTGGCGTAGAGGGAAGCCTGGGCGCCGAACTGCACGGTGTTGGAAGTGATGGCAAAGTACGCCTCGCAAAGCAAACGTGGGTTGTTGCCGGAGCTCAACGCAATGGCGACACGGGCGAGCGTCGGGAAACCCGCGGGCGGAGCGAAGCGCGGGTTCAGGCCACCGACGGCGAGAATGAAACTTGGGCCCGACGCAAAGCCCGCACGCATTGCCGCGGAACCCGTAATGGGAAATTTGTGCGCCAGGCGGGAATCGATCAGTTCGGCATCGATCGCGGCGGTGCCGGCGTCGAAGTCGAGGACACCCAGGGCTTCCATATTGAGCCGCACCAGATCGTTGTCCGCGGACGGCAACAACGCACTGATGCGTCCCAGGGCGAGCAGGCGCGTGCGGGCACCGAATTCCAGAATCAGCGCCAGGTCCATGAAAATCAAGGTGGGCGTAAACCAACCGATCTTCGCCAGCAGCCCGAGCAGATAACTTCCGCGCCGTGCCGGAAATGCGCTCGCTAGATTTCGAATCAAGGTGGGGGCATTGCCCACCGGGTCACGCGGGAACAGCAGTGTGGCGAGCGTGCCGCTCTTTAGACCTTGTCGCAATACGTCCTGATCGAAGGTGCGATTCACGCCTATCATGCCGCCGATGCCCAACAGGGTGAAACCAAGACCCAAGGGAATCGGGCGGAAGTCCTCCGCCGTGATGAAGACGATCAGCGAGTACCCGGGACTGCCGTCGGGCATGCGGGTTGAAATGAGCCCAAAGGCTTTGAGGGTAATTTGATCGCGCAGCGAAAGTTGCATGGCGCCCGCGTACAGGCCCAATGCGCGGTCGTGAAACAAAAATCCACCGCCTGTGACTACGCCGCCGGCGTCCACCGACAAACCCACGCCGGAGGGCGGCTTGAAACCCAGCGCCAAGTCCGCCACACCTAGGTTGCCGCCATCTTGTGGAAAGTCGATTGCGCCTTTGACACCGATGCGATCGATGACCGCGCTGAGTGGGCCAAGCCTGGTGGTGACTTGTGTCGATGCCGAGACTTCCAGCGCCGCACTCGGTGTGGACGCAACCGACAAGTAGATGCCGTTGATCCGTGCGCCCGGTAAATCGAATTGCACGGGAATGAAGGCTTCTCCACCGACATTGCCTTGTAGTCGCAGGCCCTCGCGCACGTTCCAGTCCGCGGCGAGGTCAAAGCCGAGCGAGACGTCCCGGCGGGACAACACTTCTTGAGTGAAGCTATCACCGGACCCGGAATTCAGTAGAAGCTTTCCGCCATCGACGCGGAACTTAATCGCCGGCGTGACCGTTCCACCGGCGGCGGACAAGTCGGCATCGACACCGACGCTGGCACCGATGCGCTTTGCTCGTAGTGTGGGGCCAGTGGTCGCACCGAATAAAGTCAAAGGAGCGGCATCCGTCCCATCCGCTTGCAGACCGAACAAGAAATGCAGCACGAAATTTCCACTGGGTGGCCGTACCGTGATGTCGAAAGGAGGGCGCAACAAAGCTTCCACTCCGGCGGCGAAGTGCGCGTCCACATGCATCGTGCCTTTCCAGAGAGGAGAGAAATCGATCGTCTGATCGAAGGTGACGTCGCCGGGCAGACTAAGCTCGAACTTGAGTCCCGGCGGTGTTACGCTGGTGTCGGCCTGGGCGACGAAAGCGAAGGCTTCCAGCGATGGCGGGCGATTCGGCGACTGGTAGATCGCGGCGGGCACGCCAAGGTTCTCCAATAGCGCCTGCAGTTTGCGCAGCAGCACAATGCCGTCAAAGTTGGCGGCGCCCCAGCCAAAGGTCTGTTGCAGGTACTGATCGGGACGGCGCAGCAATTGCAGCAGACGATCCAAATGCAAGCGTGGTGTGACGGACTCGGGCGAAGAGAATCTCACCTCCATCTCGGCAGACGATTCCACGCCATCGATCAAGCCCAAGGCATCGAGCGCCATGGCGAGCGACGGGCTACGCTGCCCGAGGTAGCGCACCAGCGCGGCTTCAAGAGCGCGCACCGGCAGGCGACCGGCCAACTCCTCGAGCGCTGCGCGCTGGTCCGGTGTCAACGCGCCCGCCGCTTGCACAACGGCACTACCGATAGTGCGGAACGCCGTGACTAGTTCCGCGAGACCGGCGATGAGGGCCGCACCAGTCGTCGCGATCGTGATCGCATCGCCGCCGGCGATTGCCTGCGCCAGATTGTCCTTTTTCGGACGCAGTTCGCCCGCCTTGGTCCGAGCGGCGTCGAGACTTGCGAGAAGATTGGCGTTGTCGGCGATTGCACGGGGCAGTTCCACGCCCAACTCGTCGAATAAACCGGTGTCGAGCTCGTCGGCCAGCGGATCGAGTGCGCGACCGACTTCGAGTGCAAGGGTTTCTAGTGTGACCGATGGGTTAGGCATGATGGACCAGTCGATGCGATCTTTAGATTGGGTTCACGGTTTTTCCGCAGCAGAGGCGGGTTTGCCCACGGCAGCGATAATCGCGCTAAGACTCATGGTGCCGTCGATCTGGGCGAGCTCCGGTTCCCAGGTTTGCACCGCCTGTCGGAGCGAGGACGAGCCGAAGCGCTTCAACGCACCGGCAAAGCGCAGCACGCTGTCGCGCAGGCTGAGACCATCGACCTCCAGAGGCAGCTCGCTATCCGGTGCGTAGGCCGCCTTCAGCGCGAGGCGCACCCAAACCGGTCCTTTGCAGCGATGCCAAATGGTCGCGACCCGGCGATTGCCTTGAATGAGCGACCACACTTCGTTGGCGTATTGCTCAATCACGCCCAGCAGCGCGGGTCCGCGTTCGGTGCTGATCAATCGATCGCGCAATTGGGTGAGCGGGGAGGCGGCTCTTACGGTATTCACGACCGGTGGATTGATTTGCGCGACGGCGTCGACCACTTTCTTCCCGTCGAGATGCCCGCTACCCCAGCCGGCGTCCTCATCCGGAGTGGAGTCCGCCGGCTTGGCCGCGGTATTGGCGGTCAAGAGGTTCCGGATTTGCACGTGGGTAAGGTTGGGATTTTTGTGCAGCATCAACGCGATGACGCCGGCCACATGGGGTGCCGACATGCTGGTGCCGCTCATGTCGATGTAGAAGTCTCGGCAGCAATTGCAGAGGCAGCGCTCGCAACCGCCACGTTCTTTTGCTAAGGCTACGGAGGCGATGTCCTCGCCCGGGGCGGATAGTTCGGGCTTCGCTCGAGGTGGAATATCAAGCGTTGGTCCACGGCCCGAAAAGCCCGACAGCCGTCCACCTTCACGATGGGAACCTACCGCGATTATTTCGAACCCCGTAGCATATTCGTTAAGTGTCGTACGCGGAGAGACCGAGTTTTTGAAATACGGCGATTTGTCGTCGTGCGAGCTGCCCAACAGGCAAAACGCGTGTACTGGAGTGGGTGCAGCGCCGGTGTTTCGCAAGTGTAGCGACCAGGTGCCGCGCCGGTTATGATGATCGTCGGCCGGCACTATTTCGATCGAGATGCGGTTGGGGTCGTTGCCTAGGGTGACTTCATTGCCGACGCCGTTCGCGGTGTCACTCGTCTCCAGATCACCGGCCGGGACCCAGTCGATCAAGCCGTTCGCGCCACCCACCGGAGAATCCAAACTCGCCTCCAAATTGGCGCCGTTGTAGAGCACTACCAGCCGGCGAGTTTTGGAGTCGTGCTTATGTATTCTGAAGTCGAGATGGATCCCATTGTCCACACCCGGTGGGACCGTCGCCACGGCGTGAAATCCTGAATCGGATTCATTGCCGGCGGATATCACGATCGAGCGGCCAATGGAATTACGGCGCAGCGCGGTGTCGATGGCCTGAGATATGGCGGAGGTGCCGTCCATTTTGTCGGTGAACTTACCGAGGCTCGCATTAATGACGAGTGGTTTGTTCGCACGCCGCGCCTCGCGCATGAGATAAAGCACGGCGTCGACCAAGACTCCGTTGTCCGTATCGGGTCTATCGGTGTCGCCTTTGGTCAATCCCCACATTCGCACGACCATCAAGTCCGCCTCGGGCGCCACGCCCACATAGGTGTAGGCGCCGTGGCAATGGCCGTTTTGCGAGCCGTCTCCGGCGGCGATGCCCGCTACATGGGAGCCGTGACCATCGGTATCCATATGGCGAACCCGGGTCACGACATCGCCGCCTTCCAGGGTGTCATTGATATTCTTGACTTCGTACTCAACACCGTAGTCAAGCGGCGCATCGCCGAGCACGGGGTCCGCGATCGGATCGGGCGAGCTCTCCAGCCCCTCCGGCGTCAAGGTTTGATCCCAGATCTTCAGCACACGAGTGGTGCCGTCGGGCTTGCGGAATGCCCGGTGACGAAAGTCGATGCCGGTATCGATGACGCCGACAATGACGCCGCGGCCTGTGTAGCCGGAAAAGTTATCCCCGCTGCGAGTGCGCACCTGGTTCGCCTTGATGTTGGGAACGCTGCCGTCCAGGTGCAGATGCGCGCGGCGCTGCTTCTCGATGAACTCGACCTGCGGATGCCGCGCGAGAGCCTCAAGACCCGCAAGAGTGGTCCGGCCAAAGGCGATGGAACCGACTACACTACCCACATGAAATCCGGCCGTTACGACCGCCGCAATATCGCCGTGAAACTTCAGCGCGATGTGTATCGGCTCGTCTTGCGCTGCGTCAATCCGTGCGGTGGAAGGACTCTTCGCAAGTCGTGCGGTCTTGGCGAGGAGTAGGCGTAGCTCGGCGTCTAGGGTGGCCATGGTTGTTCCCCTTAGCGGCGGGAAAGTGAATCGCAAGACAGGCTTGGCGAATGCGGCGATCTGTCGGGGCGGTTAGCAACCCTGGTACGCACCCGACCTCGCGTTACACTGCGCACTTGGACACTGGGACTATCAAAGTGACAAAGAGGTAACAGGAGATCTCACACCTTGAACACCTTCTTTGACATAGCTTGTTGAGCAGCTTACTTAGGAATCAAGTCCGCAGAATTTCACTCTTCTGCCATTTTTGTTTCATTTGTTTCATCCTTGAAGTGTTCAGCGAGTGCAGTGACATTCGACGCCGCAATGTGCGCCTCATGCATGTGCGCGTCATTGGGCTGCGCTGGGTCTTGGCGCGGTGGCTCGCGCGTCTCGACGTCAAAGCCTTCGCCCTTGCGTTCGGTGGCCTACGGTTCGGCGAATCGCTTCAGTGCGTGGGCCGCGATGCGGCGGCCGTTCGCGGCATAGGGTCGAAGAACTTGATGAAGGCCAAGGAGCTTGCGTCGCGCGTGTTCAAAGCGACCCGACTCGGTGATGCCGCGACGGGCGAAGATCTCTTGTACTCGTAACCCTCTTCCTTGGCGCTCTTGGGCCTATAATTGCGCTCATCGCCGGCTCTGATCGAAGGAAGTGACAAGTGAAACAGATGATCGCGTTCATGTTGGCTACTTTAATTGCATATGCGCACTCCCAATCCGCCTGTGCAGCCGGCGCCAGCGACGAGGCCATTAGCATCACTTTGCCCGACAAACTGCAGTGGCAGGACTATCCCGGCCTACCCGGTGTGAAGTTCGTCGTCGTCGACGGCAATCCGCGCGAAGCGGGGCCTTACACTATACGCGCGAAATTCTCGCCCGGCACGATGAGCAGACCGCATTGGCATCCCGAGACGCGTTAC
This sequence comes from uncultured Burkholderiales bacterium, assembly GCA_964539965.1. Classification (GTDB taxonomy): domain Bacteria; phylum Pseudomonadota; class Gammaproteobacteria; order Burkholderiales; family JALYOK01; genus CAZILI01. Next base: position 12,935 of record CAZILI010000034.1, read on the forward strand.
ATCACGGTTCTAAAGGGGACGTGGTGGGCGGGTACCGGCGATAAGTTGGACCCCGAGATAACTGTTCCCGTGCCCGCAGGCGGCTTCGCCGTACACACCGCCAAGCAGGTGCACTACGACGGCGCGAAGGACGAGGAAGTGATCGTGCAAATCAGCGGCATCGGGCCGAGCGGCACGAATGTCGTAACACGGGAAGGCGGGCAGCAATAGCGAGCGGCCGTATAGGCGTCCTTAAAATAGCCGCTCGCTCGCCAACTCAGCGCCCGCTCGCAGCGCGCGCAGCTTTTCCCATACGACTTCCTCGGCCACCATGCCTACGCCGCTCGACGTGTCGAAGCCGCAGTCGGTGCCGGCCAGTACGCGGCGCGGATCGCCCACCGCTTGCGCCACTTGCTCGATGCGCTGGGCGACCACTTCCGGGTGTTCGACGAAATTCGTCGTCGTGTCGATGACGCCGGCAATGACAAGCCAATCGTCCGGCAGAGGGTGGCGACGAAGACACTTGTACTCGTGCGCGTGGCGGGGGTTGGCCATCGGCAGTACCAGGGCGCCGACACGCGCTCGATAAAGGCGCGACAAGATCTCCTCGAGCGGCACGTCGAAGTTGTGCGGCCCCTCGTAATTACCCCAGCAGACATGCAACCTGATCTGCGTGCTTGGCACGTTGACGAGCGCCCGATTGATCGCCGCAACGGTCAAGTCGAGGAACGCCAGAAATTCGGACAGCGGACGATCGGCGAATTGGCGATGGCGCTCCATCGCCAGGTCCGGCGCGTCGATCTGTAGTACCAGGCCGCGCGCGGCGATCGCTTCATATTCCGTTCTCAACGCGTCCGCCACTGCGCCCACATACTCGGGCAGCGAGCCGTAGTAGCGATCTTGCATCCCGCACGCGACGATGCCGGGCGCGGGCGCGGTCCAACACGACTCGAGAAAGCCGGCCGGCTGCGCCTCGAGTATCTGACTATACTGCTCGAGTTCTCTGTGCAGCGGCTCTAGGCTCACGTAGCGCACGGCGCCGACGGCATGCGGTGGTGCCGTGTGCAAGCTCTTACGCGCGTGCGTCTGAAACAATTCGCGAAAACTCGGATAGCTCGCGACGTCCTTCGCCGCTGGTCGCGCGCCTTCACTGCCGAAGCCGCCGAAACCGCTCATCCGATGGCGCACGTAGGTAAAGAAACTCTCGCGCGGTTGCTCGCCGTCGTTGCCGACATCGATGCCGCACTCGAGTTGGCGTTGCACGGCTCTCTGAGTGGCATCTCTTGCGGTTTGCACGAGCTGCTCACCGTCCACCGGTTCACCGCGGCTCATGCGCAATTGCAAGTCCACTAGCGGCTTGGGTCTCGGCAAGCTGCCGGTGTGCGTGGTAAGGATGCGCGATTCGCTGCGTTTCACCGGGCCGGTAGCTTGCTCAAATCGCCAGCGGTTCCATCACGACCGCGAGTGTGTCCCCCTTGCGCGCACGCCCAGGGCCCATGGCCATCCACAACGTTCCGCCGGCGCGATAGTGAATGGCAATCGGCTCGCGCGACCAGTCTTCGACAAAATGCAGATAGCCGGCCAGTTCTCCCTCCGAGACGGTGGCACCCGCGAGGTGACGCGGCTCGAACAGGCCGTCGCTGGGCGAGAATACGTAGCCGTTGTGTCCGCGCACTTGCATGTGTCGCGTGCGCCCACCGTCGCGCTGCGAAAGATCAACTGCTCCGTCGATCATGCCGAGCGACTTGAGGATGTTGTCTAGGCCGCGCTCGGCGATACGCACGCCCTCGACGCTCACCCGGCCCCAGCCGCCGAGTTCTGCGCCGATCGACAGGATCTTGCGCCGTTCGACCGCCGAAGTGAGTGTCGCGCCCTCGTCGACACCCCAGAATACGACGTTGTAGGGGGCGGCAAAATTCTCGGCCAGGGCGAGCGTCCTCTCCAGGATCGCCCGATCCTCGACGAAGTGCATGTTCGAACTCAATGCGGCTTCCATCGAGCGGCCGGCGGCGTGCACGTCGACCGATACCGACACCAGCGGCAGAATTTCGCGATCTATGAAATGCGCGACGATCTGACAAAACGTGCCGCGCGCCTCACCGGGGAAACAGCGATTCAGATCTCGATTATCGAGCGGGCACAGCCGGTTGCCCGCAAGCGCGGCGGGCAAGTCGACCGCCGGCAGCAGGATTACACGTCCGCGCAGGCTCTCGGGGTCGAGGCGCCGCGCCAGCCTTGATACGGCGATCTGGCCTTCGTACTCGTCGCCGTGCACGCCACCGGTGAACAATACCGAGGGGCCGTTCGAGCCGCTCACGGTCGCGATCGGCACCTCGATCGTCGCCCAGGCGCCGTCGTTTCTCGATTGCGGAACGCGCAGGTAGCCGATCTGCTTGCCGCGTCGCTCGAAGTCGAATTCGTGAAAGACGCGGCTCTTTTCCTCGGCCATGGCGGTCACCTACTGAAAGTGCTTTATGCACTCCTGCGCGATCACGTTGGCGCTCAGCGGATAGTTACCTTCGTTGGCTGCGACTTCCTGTCCCTGTTTGGAGCAGATAAAGCGCAAGAACTGGCCGGTCGCGAGCGGCAGCGGCGTCCCGACCTTCTTGTTGACGTAGATATACAAGAAGCGCGAGAGCGGATACTTGCCTTCCAGGGAATTTTGCTGCGTGGGCGGAAAGTACGGGCCCCCGTCGCTGACCGACAGGGCGAGCGGGCGGGTGCGCCGCGTCGCAAAAAAATAGCTCGCGAAGCCGATCGCCGCGCTGTCCGCGCCTACACCTTGCACGATGGACGTCGACACCGGCTCGGCACGAAGATCCAAACGGTACTCCCCGCCTTCGAGCACCATTTCCTTGAACACGCCGTGCATGCCGTGGGTAACGGCCGGAGACTTGATGACGATGAGCCGATCGGCCCATTCGCCTTCCAGTCCGAGTTGTCCCCAGGTCTTGATCGGCTCGCTGCCGCGTTTGCGCGAGATCGAGAAGACGCCGTCCAGTTGCTTGAGGGAAATCGTCTCCAGCGGATTGTGCTTGTTGACGAAGACCGCAATCGCGTCCAACGCCACCGTGAGCCGAGTCGGCGCATAGCCGAACTTCGTCTGAAACTCAGCCAGCTCTTTCGCGTTCATGGGCCTGCTCATCGGTGCGAGATCGCTGCGCCCGGCGAGCATCGCCGGCATGGCGATGCTGGAACCGCCGCCCGAAATATCGAACTCGACCTTGGGGTACAGCAACTTGAAGTCGTCCGCCCAGCGGTTGAGCAGGTTGCTCAAAGTCGAAGAGCCGACGCTGCGCACCCTGCCGGTGACGCTCTCCATTCGCCGATAGTCCGGGATGGTGGGATCGACTTGTACCCGCTCGGCTTCTTCGCTCGCTTTGGCGGCCGGCTGCGGCCATCCGGGCGGCACTTCTTTGCTGACGCGCGCACAGACCGAGGTCGCCAGCAACGCCGCGAGCGCACAGGCCGCGCCGCGAATCCAAGTGATGTTCATCGTGGCTCTAAGCTGTCGTCGACCGGCGCGCGCCAAGAATTTTTACCGCGAAGAACTTGTACGCCGCGAGGCATACGAAGAACAGGACGATCAACACGGCGACGCGCCAAAACGCGACGTTGATGATCTTCGTGCCTTG
>CAZILI010000035.1:0-15657 GCA_964539965.1 uncultured Burkholderiales bacterium
CTCGACCAAATGGCTGCCATGACCGGACATGCCGCGAAAGCGGATCTTCCCCTGCCGCTTGGCGAGTTCGGTCGCCTCCAGCCAGGCGTCGTTCTTCAAACGCGCGACGTCGTTGACGCCATGGTTGAAATAGATGTCGACGTGATCGGTGCGCAGTCGCTTGAGGCTGCTCTCGAGCGCGTTCATGATCTCCTGCTTGCTGTCGCTCGCGCCGGCCTTGGTCTTGGTGGCGAGATAGACGCCCTCGCGCTTGGCCGTGAGGGCCTCGCCGATCGCCTCCTCCGCCCCGCCCCAACGATAGCTCTCGGCGGTGTCGAAGTAGTTAATCCCGCGTTCCAGGGCGTGCCGCACCAGCGCGGCGTCCGACGAACTGGCCGAGCCGAAGGAAATATCGGAGATCTTGAGCTCGGTGCGGCCCAGTCGCACATAGCGCCGCACGCGTGGAGACTCGCCGGCCGCCGGCGCGTCGCCGACACCCAACCCGGCGCCGAGCGCCACCGCGCCGCCCATGGCCATAAATTCTCGCCGATCGATCACGCGACACCCTCCGCCGCTGTGCGCAAATTTGCCCGCCTACGGTAGCGCGGCAGGCAGCAAGCGTCAACGCAGCGTGTGGGGCTGGACCTGCGGTGGGCGCAATGTGGGCGTTAACGCGACGTGGTATGCTGTAGGGCGCCGTCATAGCGAAAGTCTTTAGGAGAGTCCTATGCGTCCGCTAACCCCTCTCGCTGCCGCCCTGAGCGCGGCGTTTCTGGTGTCGTGCGCGACCGCCCCATCGAACAGCGGCAAAAGCAGCGCCGGCGTGGCAGTCGCCGACGGCGAACTTCACCATTTCAGCTACGTCATCGATAACGCCAAGTCGGTCGGACTGGTGCAAGCGCTCGACAGCGGCGGTCTCACCTACTTGCAGACCTTCGGCGCGCGCGCGCCGGTGATACGCGCCGCTCCCAACGGCCCACCGATCGCCTACGAGCGCCGCGGCGATTACCTGGTCGTGCCGGGGCAAGCCAACCGGCTCTACGTAAGCGAAGGCGCACAGACAGCGGTGGTCAAACGCATTACCCGCAGCACGGTGATGATGCAGAACTTTCGCGCTGCCGGTGTGGTGCAAGCGTTCCACGACGGCGATCTCACCTACGTGCAGACCTACAGCGACGCGCAGCCCGAAGTACGCTCCGCCCCGAACGGGCCGCCGCTCGAATATCAGCGCAGCGGCGAATATCTGATCGTGCCGGGCGCGCACAAGCAGCTCTATGTCAACTACCGCGATCAGCGCTCCTCGCTGAGCGGGGTGCCGGCGGCGCAGACCGCCGCCACGCCGGTGGCAGGAGCCGACAGCGAGGCTGCGACGGTCACGAAGCCCGACGCGGCGAGCGCCGCGCCGACGAAGATCGAAGTGACCGGGACGGCCGCCACCGACGCAGGCGCCGAACTGGCACTGCAGCTAACTCAGCAGGAAACCGACCGCCTGCAAGAGCAGCTGCAACACGCGCGCAACGAACTCGAGCGCACCCGCGCCGTGGTCGAGCAGCTCAAGCGTGCCAACGCCGAGTCCCTCGCCGAACTCGAGCGCGCCCGCACCTCGATCGAGCAATGGAAACAATCGCTCGCTGAGAGCGCGCGGCTGCAGGCCGAGACGCCCAAGCGCAGCAACGCCGCGCTGATCACACCGGCGAGCCTGCCGCAGATCGGCGGCCGTTACTTGCTGCACTTCAAGCCGCACAGCGCCGTGTTCGCCACCGAAGAGAAGCTCCTCGCCGCCACCTTACCCGCCGTCATGGCCTCGCGCAGCATCACGCTGCGCGGGCGCATCGCACTCGGCGAGACGCCGTCGTTGGCGCGCGAGCGCGCCGTCGCCGCACGCCAGTTGCTGATCGCGCGCGGCGTCGATCCCAACCGCGTGCGCGTGTATTCCAGCGCGGGCCTTTACATCGCCGACAACGCCAGCGAAGAGGGCCGCGCCATGAACCGGCGCGTGGAGATCGACCTCGGCATCCGAGCGCCGACGCCGAAGTCCGAGACCATGACGCGCGCTGAGCCGGGGGTGAAGCTCGCCGCCGCCGAGCCGTTCGGCGTAAGTTTTCCCCGGTAGCCGGGAGTATCGGGCTATAGGCCGCATCTGGATGCGGCCTTTCGGCTTGTACCTCTGAGGGTACTGGAGTTTGTGCACGACCGACTCCGACTCGGAGTCGCCATAGTCCCGCAAAGACGCTTCGCTATACTCTGCCGATCCCTGGCCGAGGAGAATCCGATGCAAGCCTGGATGAACGACGTGCCCGCGGCGATCGTGCGCGCGAAAGCCGACTTGCGCGCGCGCATGCCCGATCGAGTGGAGCGCTTTCGCGCGCTGACTGAACTCATCGAGCGCGAGATCGGTGAGGTGAGCGCAGAAAACGCCGCGGGCGAAGCGGTGCCGCAACTGCGATTCGACGAAGTCGAGGGCGGCCTCGCAGCGGCGCACGCCGCACGCATCCGACGCCGTGGCTGCGCGATGGTGCGCGGCGTGTTCACGCCTGCCGAGGTCGCCGCCTGGAACGACGAGATCGCCGACTACATCGAGCGTAACGATTACGCCGCCAAGAGTCAGAGCAAAGCGGGGTTGGATCAATACTTCACTACCCTCGCCTTGAGCCGACCGCAAATCTTCGGCCTGTATTGGTCGAAGCCGCAGGTGCGCGCGCGCCAGGACGAGCGACTGGCGCGGGTGCGCGCCGCACTCAATCGCCTCTGGCGCTACCAGGGCACCGACGGACCGGTGTTCGACCCGAGCCGCGAGTGCACCTACTCCGACCGCTTGCGCCGCCGCTTGCCCGGCGATACCACCCTGGGGCTTTCACCGCACGCCGACGGCGGCTCGGTGGAGCGCTGGTGCGATCCCGCCTTTCAGCGCGTCTATCACGAGGCGCTGTTCGGCGAGCCGGCGCGCTACGACGCGTTCGACGCGCAGCATCGTATCGCCACGCAAGAGATCCCCTCGCCTGCCGTGTGCAGCGTGTTTCGCACCTTTCAAGGCTGGACCGCACTCACGCGCCAAGGACGCGGAGACGGCACTTTGCGGCTCATTCCGATCGCCAATCTCATGGCCTGGGTCGTATTGCGCGCGCTGCAAGACGATGTCCCTGCGGACGAGCTTTGCGGCGCCAAGCCGGGTCGTGCGCTGGGCTTGCATGCGCGCTGGCACGAACTGGCGCTGCCGGCGCTGGTCTCCATTCCCACTGCCGAGCCCGGCGATACCGTGTGGTGGCACAGCGATGTCGTGCACGCGGTCGAGGACGAGCACCGCGGCAGCCAGCCCGCCATCGTCATGTATATCGGCGCGGCGCCCTACTGCGGAAAAAACGCGGACTTCTTGCCGCGCCAAGCCAAAGCTTTCCTCGACGGGCGCAGTTGCCCCGATTTCGCTGCGGAAGACTACGAGGTCGATTTCGTCGGCCGGGCAAAGCCGGAGGATTTGAGCGAACTGGGTCGGCGACAAATGGGACTCGCCGCCTGGTAGGGCGCCGCGCGCGAATCTGAGAAAATGCGGATTCGCCCCCCCATAGCGTCACAAGCTCGAGGAAACGAGTTCATGAAGAAAGCGCTGATTACCGGCGTAACCGGTCAGGACGGCTCCTATCTGGCCGAATTGCTGCTGGCAAAGAGCTACGAGGTGCACGGCGTCAAGCGCCGCGCTTCGAGCTTCAACACCCAGCGCATCGATCACATCTACTCCGACCCGCATCAACTCGACCGCCGCTTCATACTGCACTACGGCGATCTCACCGACTCGACCAACTTGATTCGCATCATACAAGAAGTGCAGCCCGACGAACTGTACAACCTCGGCGCCCAGTCGCACGTCGCGGTGTCGTTCGAGGAGCCCGAATACAGCGCCAACGCCGATGCGCTGGGCACGTTGCGCTTGCTGGAAGCGATCCGCATCCTCGGACTGGAGAAGCGGACACGCTTCTATCAAGCCTCCACCTCCGAGCTGTACGGCTTGGTGCGCGAGACCCCGCAGCGCGAGAGCACGCCGTTTTATCCGCGCAGTCCGTATGCGGTCGCCAAACTGTACGCCTACTGGATCACCGTCAACTATCGCGAAGCGTACGGCCTGTTCGCCTGCAACGGCATCTTGTTCAATCACGAATCGCCGCGACGCGGCGAGACCTTCGTCACGCGCAAGATCACGCGCGGGCTGGCGCGCATCAAACTCGGCTTGCAAGATTGTCTGTACCTGGGCAATCTCGACGCCAAGCGAGACTGGGGGCACGCCAAGGACTACGTGGAAATGCAATGGCTCATGCTGCAACAAGACCACCCCGAGGACTACGTCATCGCCTCCGGGCAGCAGCACAGCGTGCGCGAATTCGTCGAGTTGGCCGCGAAAGAGCTGTCGATGCAACTGGAATGGAGCGGCAGCGGCGTGCGAGAGGTCGCGGTCGTCGATGCGATCGAACCCGAGGCGCCGGCTCGCCCGGACTTGGTCGGACGGACCGTGGTCAGGGTGGACCCGCGCTACTTCCGTCCGACCGAGGTGGATTCGCTATTGGGCGACGCGAGCCGGGCGAGAAAACAGTTGGGCTGGCAGCCCAAGATCACCTTTGCCGAACTGGTGCGCGAAATGGTGCGCGAGGATTTCGAGCTGGCCCAGCGCGACAGCCTAGTGCAGCAACACGGCTACCGCGCTTTCGGCGGCGAGGAATAGGAGCCGGGCGTGGAGAAAGGCGACAAGATTTACGTAGCGGGTCACCGCGGCATGGTGGGCTCGGCTTTGGTGCGACGCCTGCGCGCCGGAGGCTACACCAACCTGGTGCTTCGCACGCGGGGAGAGCTCGACCTGCTGGATCAGGCGGCCACGCGGGAATTCCTACTGCACGAGCGGCCGCGATACGTTTTTCTCGCCGCCGCGCGGGTGGGAGGCATACTCGCCAACAGCACCTATCCGGCAGACTTCATCCGCGAGAACCTACTGATCGAGGCGAACGTCATCCACGCGGCCTACCAGGCGGGCGTGCAGGATCTGATGTTTCTGGGCTCGAGCTGCATCTATCCGCGCGAATGCCCGCAGCCGATTCGCGAAGAGTACCTGCTGAGCGGGCCGCTCGAGCCGACCAACGAGGCGTACGCGATCGCCAAGATCGCCGGCATCAAACTGTGCGAGTCCTACAACCGGCAGCATGGCACGCGATACGTCTGCGTCATGCCGACCAACTTGTACGGCATCAACGACAACTTCGACCTCGCCGGCAGCCATGTCGTACCCGCCTTGCTGCGCAAGGCGCACGAGGCGAAGCTCTCCGGTCAGCGCAGCGTCGAGATCTGGGGTTCGGGCACGCCGCGGCGCGAGTTCCTGTACGTCGACGACATGGCGGATGCCTGCGTGTTCTTGATGGAGCAGGCAATCGGCCAAGGCATCTACAACGTGGGCGTGGGAAGCGACGTGACGATCCGTGAGCTTGCGCTCGCCATCATGAGCACGGTCGGTTACGCGGGAGAGTTGAGCTTCGACGCGAGCAAGCCGGACGGCACGCCGCGCAAGCTGCTCGACGTGAGCCGCCTCGGCGCGCTCGGTTGGCGCGCCCGTCACTCACTCGAGACGGGGCTTGGCCTCACCTACGCTTGGTATCTCGGGCACGCAGCACGATCCGGTTCGCCGCAAGCCGCCCGCCCCGCCGCGCCGACGGGCAATTAAGACGCTGCCGCCTCGAGACGGCAGCGCGAGCAGCTCAGACGGCGCGACCGCCGTCGACCGGCAGTTCGACCCCGGTGATGAAATCGGAATCGTCCGAGGCCAAGTACAGCGCAGCCTTGGCGATGTCCAGCGGTGTGGCGAGCCGCCCGAGCGGGATGTTGCCGGTGAATTTCTTGCGGTTCTCCGGCGTGTCCGGCATCCCCATGAAGGATTCGATCAAACCGGTCGGCGACATGACCGGCGCAATCGCGTTCACGCGGATGTTGTCCGGACCCAACTCGGCGGCCATCGCCTTGGATACCAGATTGGCGGCGGCCTTCGAAGCGCTATACCAGACCAAACCGGGCCGCGGACGAATGCCCGAAACCGAACCGATGTTGATGATGACGCCCCGCTTGTTCGCGCGCATGACGGGCACGACGGCGAGCGCCATCAGGTAGATCGATTTGACGTTGACCGCGAATACGCGGTCGAAGGTCGCCTCATCGACCTCCAACATCGGCTGATTGCGATGGGTGTAGCCGGCGTTGTTGACCGCGATGTCCACGGTACCAAAGCGCTTCACGGTCGATTGCACCAGCGCATCGACATCGCCTCGCTTGGACACATCGCAACGCACCGCGAAAGCTTGCTCGCCTAGGCTCCCAGCCACCTCCTTAGCGCCCGCCTCGTTCAGGTCTGCGATCGCCACCTTGGCCCCCTCGGCCGCGTAGCGACGCGCGATCTCGGCGCCGAACCCGCTCGCCCCGCCGGTCACGATCGCGACCCGGCCTTTGAGTCTCATTTCGACTTTCCTCCCATTGATGCGAACCGAATCAAGGTATCTCGGCCACCACGCGGCCGATGATGGTGCCCGCCTTGAGTTCGTCCAGCGTACGGCTCACGTCCGATAAGGGCCGCTTCTCGATGGGGATGGGCTTGAGCTTTCCGCCTCGCGCCAGCGCGACGACTTCGTTCAGTTCCGCCACGGTACCGACGTTGGAGCCTTGGATGGTGAGCGCGCGCTGCACGACGGTGACCAGCGACAACGGAATCTCTCCCCCGTACAGGCCGACCAAGATGAAGCGTGCCCCTTTGCGCAAGGTCGCCAAGGCGAGGCTGGCGGTCGCCGTGTTGTTCACCAGATCGACCGCGCCGTACAGCAGACCGCCGGCGGCCTCTTGTATCTTCTTCGCCGCGTCCGCCTCGCGCGAATCCACGCAGGCGGCAGCGCCCGCCGCCTTGGCCGCGGCGAGCTTCGCCGCGTCGATGTCCACCGCGAGGATTCTTTCGTGACCGAAGGCGCGCAGCATGGCGATGGTCATCAGGCCGAGCCCGCCGGTGCCGACCACCGCCACCCATTCATCCTTAGGAATCGGCAGCAGCTTTGCCGCCGCCGAATAAGTGGTCAGCCCGGAGCAAGCCAAGGTCGCCGCCCAAGCCGGATCCACACCGCTTGCATCCACCAGATAGCGCGGATGGGGAATCAACAGATGATCGCTGTAGCCACCGGCACGCTGGACGCCGATCCAGCGCGGAGCCATGCAATGGTTGTCCTGCCCTTCCAAGCAGCGCGCACACTGCCCGCACCCGCTCCAGGGGCAAACCAAGCGGTCTTGACCGATGGGCACGCTCGGCGCCTGCGGGCCGGCGGCGATGACTTTTCCATACGGCTCATGACCCAAGGTGAGCGGCGGATGCATGCCGCGCTCGGTCATGTTGAACCGCTTACCGCCTCCCAAGTCGAAATAGCCATCGCGAATGTGAACATCGCTGTGGCAGACGCCGCAATATTTGAGCTTGAGCAGCACTTCCGTACCCGTGGGAGCCGGCGTTTCCCTTTGTATCGGCTGCAGTGACTTTCCCCACTCGACAACGTCATAACTCAGCATTCTCACCCTCTATGGATTACGCCGCAGATCTGCGGCAAACGAAATCAATCGCACGTCGCGGCGTTAGCCAAGTAGGGCGAACCGCGCGGGATACAGTGCTCGGGTACGCATACCCGAATGTCGGCAAGCAGCAGAAACGACAGCGCCTTACCGTGCCCGTCCAAGCACAGGCTGGAATTTACCCCACCCTCCAAGGCTTCGTCGATCACAAAATTCATCGCCGGCAGCTTCGGCAAGACGTAGCGCCGAACCGCGCTCGCACCCTTGTGGGCGAACACCGCCAGCACACGCTGTTCGGTGACCTGTTCGAGCAATGCCTCGAATGCCTCGGGAAGATAGGGGATGAGGCTTACGTTCGAACGGTTGCCCTTGTCTCCCGCGCGAGCGTGCGCGACCGCGTGCAACGGCACTTCGAGTCGTTTCATGTCGTCGCCTCCACCATCGTCACCTTGGCCTTCACTCGAGCGCGGTCGACCAAGATCGAGGCGGTGGCAATTTGCGGGGTGACGCTTTGACGCACCCCCGCTCCGCCCGCCGGTCCGCAGCAGTACAGGCTCAACACTTCGTCGGCCACGCGCTGGGCGACGGCACGACTGGCGCTTCGCACCGCCGCACGTACCCGGTACTCGCCCTCGGCGCCAAACGCGAGCCGTGTCCGGCGCTGCTGCGCGCGGCTATCGAGGACCGCCTGCGTGCCGAGCACTTCTACCCGGATGGGCTCGCCGGCGCTCAGCGAGCGGCAGCGCTCGCGTACGACCTGGGCCGCCAAGTCGGCGCGGGCGAGCGCATTCGGCCCGGCGTAGGAGATCTCGGCTTCGCCTAGCCAGCCCGAATCGACGCAGACGGTTGCCTTGAGCGTGCCGGGCGGCCGGTGCCCCCTCGCTCCCGCCACGCGCACGCGGTTCTTGCCGACTTCTTCTACCGACACCTCACTTAGGTCGAGCACCACGTCCGGGGTAAGGTAGTTCGACGGGTCGTGTATCTCGTACAGCAACTGCTCGATGACCGTGGCTCGATTGACCATGCCTCCGGTCGCCTCCGCCTTGCCGACGACGAGGTCGCCGTCCGCACCGACTTCGGCGATCGGGAATCCGACCGACGAGAGTTCGGCCACGTCCTTGAAGCCGGGATCCGCGAAGTAGGCGCCAGTGACCTGGGCGCCGCACTCGAGCAGATGGCCGCACACCGTGCCTTGCGCCAGCCGCGTGAAATCGTCTGCCTGCCAACCGTGCACGTGCATCAACGGCCCCAAAGACAGCGCCGCATCGGTGGTGCGGCCCACCAGCACCACGTCGGCACCGAGCCGCAGCGCCTGCGCGATGGGCGGCGCGCCGAGATAGGCGTTGGCCGCCACGATCGGCCGCTCGGCAAGCGCGATGCCCTCCATGATCGGGCTGGCTCGAATCTCACCCTCCGACATGCTCGCCAGCAGGTCGTCTCCGGTCACCGCGGCGATCTTCAGCCCGCCAAGACCGAGTTCGCGGGCGAGCGCCACCACGCGGCGCGCTGCCGCCAACGGATTCGCCGCCCCCATGTTGGTCACGATGCGTATGCCGTGCCGCCGACAGTCGGCCAGCACGAGAGGAAGATAGGCGGTGAGATAGGGAGAGTAGCCGAGCTCGGGATCCTCGCGGCGAAGCTTCTGCGCGATGGCGAGCGTGCGCTCGGCGAGCACTTCGTAGATCAGAAAGCGCTCACCGTCGCTCTTCGCGAGCGTGGCGACCACGGGTACGGCCGCATCCAGGCGGTCTCCTGCAAAACCCGCGCCGCAGCCGATGTAGGCCTTGCTCAATGTCGATCCGTCGTTCGAGAAATTAGGGAAGCCCGATTATCGCCAAAATGACGGCCGGCGTCTTGCACGGCGCCGAATCGTCGTAGAATCGGTACGAGCACCCAAATCCGCGCTTCGAGTCGAGCGTAGAGAGAAATCAAAGGAGGAGCCGAAATGCAAGAGAGCGAGTTCGTGGCGCTGTACCGAACCATGTTGCGGATCCGCCGGTTCGACGAGCGCGTTACCGATCTGTTCAAAGAGGGGCTGGTCAAGGGCACGGCGCACAGCTACGTCGGTCAGGAGGCTGTGGCCGCGGGCGCCTGCGCCACGCTCGACAGAGCGGACTTCGTGGTAAGCCACCATCGCGGCCACGGCCACTGCATCGCAAAAGGCGCGTCCCCGGACAAGATGATCGCCGAGTTGATGGGAAGGGTGACCGGCTACTGCCGCGGATTGGGCGGTTCCATGCACATCGCCGACCTCGAGCTCAACATTCTCGGCGCCAACGGCATCGTCGGCGCGGGGATCGGTATCGGCACCGGCGCCGCCCTGTCCAACAAGCTCCGGCGCACTGGCGCTGTAGGCATCGTGTTCTTCGGTGACGGCGCCTGCAACGAAGGCATTTTCCACGAGTGCCTGAATCTGGCCTCATTGTGGAAGTTGCCGGTGGTCTACCTGTGCGAGAACAATCAGTACGGTTTGTCGACCTCGATCAAGGACGCCAGCTCGATCGACCGCTTTTCCAAGCGCGCCGCCGCTTACTCGATGCCCGGCACGACGGTGGACGGCAACGACGTGCTGGCGGTGTACGCCGCCGCCAAAGAAGCTGTTGCGCGCGCGCGCAGCGGCGAAGGACCGACCTTAATCGAAGCGCTGACTTACCGCTGGGGCGATCACTCCATGCGGGCCAACCTACCCGCCTACCGCACGGACGACGAAGTCGAAGATTGGAAGCGGCGCGACGCCGTGCTTCGAGTTGAAGAAAGACTAAAGAGCGAATACGGCTTCACGCAGGCGAAGATCGACCAAGTGCGCGCCGAAGTCGAGGCGGAACTCGACGCGGCAAAGGAGTTCGCCAAGGCGAGCGCCGAGCCCACCCTGCAAGATCTCGAGGATGCGGTCTACGCCCCGCACTATCAGCCCGCCGAGCCTACGCTCACCACGCAGCGGGAGGCGGGCTTTGCGGAAGCGATCAAAGAAGCGCTGGCGCAAGAGATGGAGCGCGATCCCAGCGTGTTCTTGTTGGGGGAGGACGTCGGCAAGATCGGCGGCATCTTCGCCGCGAGCCGCGGCCTTATCGACACCTTCGGCCGCGAGCGGGTGCGCGACACCCCGATCTCCGAGGCCGCCATCGCGAGCTGCGCGGTCGGCTCGGCGGTGACAGGCATGCGGCCAGTGGCGGAGGTGCAGATCTTCGACTTCATTACCTTGATGATGGACATGATCGTCAACCAGTCCGCCAAGTTTCGCTTCATGCTGGGCGGCAAACCGACGGTTCCGCTGGTAATCCGCGGGCCGCAAGGCGGCGGCATACGCTTGGCAGCACAGCATTCGCAGAGCTTGGAAGTTTGGTTCACCCATGTGCCGGGGTTAGTGGTGCTGGCGCCGTCGTCTCCGTACGAGGCGAAAGGCTTGCTCACCAGCGCGATTCGCGAGAACAACCCGGTGATCTTCTTGGAGCACAAGCTCTTGTATGTCGGCAAGAAAGCGCTGGTGCCGGAGCCACCCTACGCGATACCGATCGGCAAAGCGGCGATCAAGCGCAAGGGCTCGGACGTCACCCTGGTGGCCACCATGCAGATGGTCGAAGTGGCGCTGCAGGCCGCCACGCGGCTCGAAGCCGAAGGCATAGACGTCGAAGTGATCGACCCGCGCACCTTGCGCCCACTGGACGAGGAAACCATCATCAAGTCGGTCAAGAAGACCAGCCGGCTGGTGATCGCCCACGAAGGTTGGAAGCGTTGGGGATTCGGCGCCGAGGTCGCCGCAATGGTCGCCGAGAAAGCCATCGACTGGCTCGACGCCCCGATCGTGCGCATCGGCGCGCGCGACTCCCCGATGCCGTACAACGACAAGCTGGAGCGTCTGGTGATCCCCTCGGCCGATGATATCGTGGAAGCGATCAAAGGAATCGTGATGCGCGATCGCGCCGACGCGCCGTTGCTACGAGTTGCTGGCGGCTAAGTCGGAACCAGCGCGAACACCCGCAGCGGGCTACCGCTGCCGCGCTGTATCTTGAGCGGCGCGGCCACGATGACCGAACCCGTCGGGGGAAGCTGATCCAGATTCGCTAGGCACTGCAGGCCGTAGCGGCCCGCTCCGTGCATGTATTGGTGACACGGATACGGCGGACGCAAATGGAGTGCTTGACCGGCGTCGGTGCCGATGGCTTCCGAGCCGAAGCCGATCACGTCGCGCTCCTCGATGAGGAACCGAACGACAGCGGCGTCCGGGCCCGGCGTGTGTTGGCCGGTCTCGTCGTAGTTCTGGTAGGCGACCGGATCGGTGCGTTTGGACCAGTCGGTGCGCATGAGCGCCCAGGATCGCGGCGCGATACGCCCGTGCAGTCGCTCCCAACGCTCGACGAATTCCACCGTAAGCAGGAAGTCGGCGTTTTGCCGCGCCTCTTGCGAGCAGTCGATGACGCAGGCCGGCGCAATGAAGCGCTCGAGCGGAATCGTGTCGGTCGCGTTGTTCGGCAGGTCACGTCCCGACACCCAGTGTATGGGTGCGTCGAAGTGTGTGCCGGTGTGCTCGCCGCAAGAAAAATTGTTCCAATACCAAGCGGGGCCGCGCTCGTCATAGCGAGAAACCTCCTCGAGGCGAAACGGCCAGCACTGCCCGAACTCCGGCGGCAGGGAGATCTGCGGAAACTCGGGCGACAGGGTCTGCGTCAGATCGACGATGCGGATCCCGCCGCCTGCGATTGCCGCAAGCACCGCCGCCAGAGCATGCTGGCTCTGAGCGCTCACAGGGACAACTCGCGTTCCAGCACTTTGGGGTTCTCCCGCCAGCGCTCGAACCAGTCCTGCGCCACATCCCCCGGGTAGAGGTCTTCGACTCCTTCGCGCAAGCCCTTCATTATCGCGGCCGCGAGAGCCGACGGCGCCAGCTTGGGCGGTGGCAGCAACTGATTCCACTCGTCGTCGATCGGTCCGGGAAAGACGTTGACTACGCGAATTCCAGCGCGGGCCATGTCCGCGCGCAAGCATTGTGACAACGAGAACGCAGCCGCCTTCGAAGCGGAATACGTCGCGTGTGAGGGAAAGCTGGCGAGTGAGTAGATGGACAAGAGGTTGACCCAGGCGGTGGCGTTGGCCTGCCCATCGACGGCGCGAGCGCGCAGCGCGGGCCCGAATTCCTGCGCCAGGCGCAGCAGCCCGAAATAGTTCACCTCCATCTCCATGCGTGCAGTCTCGGTGCCGCGTCGCGCGCCGATGTCGAAAGCGCGATGGTAGTCGGCGTTGCTGATCACGATGTCGACCTTACCGCCGATTTCGGCCGCGAGTGCCGAAACGGACTTGGAATCGGTGAGATCGAGAGGAACCAAGCTGACCGCTGGCAGTGCGGCGAGCTCCGCGAAACCCGGCGCTTGCTTCCAAGGCTCGGCGTAGCCGACCCAGACCAATTCTGCCCCGGCAGCCACGCAGGCCTTGACGATAGCCTGGCCGACCGCCGTCTTTCCGTCGCTTACGAGTATCTTTCGATGTTCGGGATCGCTGGTCATTTCGCGTAGCTGTCGATCGTCCATCATGTTGGGGGAGTCGCCCGGCGGAAACGCCAGGAGAACCCCCTGGCCCGCGCGATCGAGCTGCGCAGCCACTCGCACCCGGGTCGGCGGCGAGGTAACGTCCGCGTGCAGATGCACCATGACGCTGGGCCCGCTGTCGAGTTTCACGAAACCCAGCCGCCATGGCAACCGCTCTCGGAAATACAGATCGTTGCTGTGGTGGATGCGCGTGTGCGCGATCAACTCGCCCTCACCGGTCTGCACTCGCCACGCGAGCCGCGGCGACAGGCAGCGGCCGCAGACTTCGCGCGGCGGATACTGCACGGCGGCGCAGTCGCGGCACACCTGCAACTCGAATCGCCCGAGCGCTGCCGCCGCCGTCAAGCCCAGCGCGACGCGGCTGCGCGCGGCCGGCGGCACGGTCGGGGCCGGTGTGCGCAGAACAGGGTTCTTGCGCTTCGGTCGCGATAGCGGCACGCCGTTACTCTCCGCCGGCGAGCACGACCGCGCCGGTGGCCAGGCATCGATCGTAGGTCACCATGCCGTAGCCGCTCACCAGGGCCATCCGCGCGCCGGCGACGGCTTTGCCCAGCGCCTGCCCGGTAAGCTGGCGGATTGCCTCGGTCATCCCGAGAAAACCCCCGGCCGCGCCCGCTTGACCGGCCGAGAGCTGCCCACCCGAGGTGTTGTTCGGAAAGGTTCCGCCGACGGTGAATGTATGCGAGCGCACGAATTCGGGCCCCTCTCCCTTCGCGCAAAAACCGAGGTCTTCGAACTGTATCATCATGATAACCGGGTAGTCGTCGTAGGTCTGCAGCAGATCGATGTCGCTCGCTGACACACCGGCCTGCGCGTACAGCTCTTCGCGATCCGCGAGCCAGCCGCCGCGAAACATGATCGGATCCGCGCTGAACGCGTTATGGCGCTCGACCGCGCCGAGCACTCGCGCGAATGCGACGCCCAAGTCTTTCGCCCGCCGCTCCGTCATGACCAGGAAGCCCTCGGCGCCGGCACACGGCATCACGCAGTCGAATAGGTGCAGCGGCTCGGCGATCGGACGGGCCGCCATGTAGTCGTCCAAACTCAGCGAGCGCTTGAACAGCGCGTAGGGATTACCGAGCGCATTGTCCCGCTGCGCCACTGCGAGCTTACCGAAGTCTTCGCGCCTCGCGCCGTAGGCGCGCATGTAGTGCGCCGTGATGAAAGCGAACATCGCGTTCGGCCCGCCGGAACCATACGGATAGGTCGCATCGCGCGCAAACTGGCTGAAGCTTCCCAGCATCTGGCGAAAAGAATCGACATGGTTCGTGTCCGCGCCGATGCACGCCACGACTTCAGCGTCGCCGGCCTGAACCGCCCGCGCGGCGCGCCGCAGGCTCACCACGCCTGACGCCCCGCCGAGGGGCACGTGGTCCAGCCAACGGACGGACAGGCCCAAGTGCTGCGTCGCGCCGATCGCCGTATCGGGGGCGAGCGCAAAACTCGACAGGCAAAGGCCGTCTATCAAGGCCTTGTCCAAGCGAGAATGCTCGAGCAGTGCGGCCAGCGCGCGGCCCACGAACCAGTGCGCCCCTCGCGTCGAATAGCGCACATAGGGTACGGTGACCGGCACGGCGACCACTACGCCGTCATAGCCTTGTCGGTGAGCGGCCATGCGTCGCCTAGCCCAGGCGCCTCTTCAGCGCACGCGTGTCGATGCACTCTTGCGTGCCGGGCAGCTTTCCGGCGATTCTCGCAAGCTCGCCGCGCTGCACTTTTTGCGAGGCGGTGAGCGGAATCGCGTCGATGAAGGCGACGTAACCGGGTGCCTTGTAGTACGCGAGCTGACGTAGCGCGAATTCCACGATAGATCGCGCAGCCTGCTCCCGATCGGCGGCGGCGAGCGGCGTTCGCGCAACGACACACGCCAATACTTCGACGCCGCGCACCGCGTCCGGTACTGCAGCGACGGCGATGGACTGCACCAAGGGATGTTGTCGCAGGACGCCTTCGACTTCCAACGCGGAGATGTTCTCGCCGCTGCGGCGGATGACGTTTTTTCTGCGATCGACGAAATACAGACAGCCCTCAGAGTCGCGCCGCACGACGTCTCCGGTATGAAAGTAGCCTCCCGCCCATGCCTTACGCGTCGCCTCCGGGTCTTTCAGATACCCGGAGATAAATCCGCGCCTCGGGTCGTCGCCCGCTGCGCGAACCCAAAGCTCGCCGGGCTCATCCGCTCCCGCCGGTTGGCCCGCCTCGTCGACGATCAGGACTTCGACCTCGGGTTCGGGACGACCGATGCAGCCCGTGCCGACGTGGCGCGGCTCACGATTGGCGATGATCACCGCTCCCGCGCCGGTCTCGGTCATCGCCCATGCCTCGACCAAAGGGAAGCCGAATCGGGCTTCGAAGGCGGCGTGATGCCTTCGCTCCACGCCCGCCCCGAATCCGAAGCGCACCGCATGTTCCCGATCCGTCGATCGCGCGGGCGCATCCAGCAGCATGGCGGGCATGACACCGAGATAGTGCACCATGGTCGCGGCAGAGGTACGTACCGAGTCCCAAAAACTGCCGGGATGAAAGCGGTCCAACTGCACGACCGCGCCGCCGCTTAGCACCATAGCCATAG
>CAZILI010000036.1:0-4922 GCA_964539965.1 uncultured Burkholderiales bacterium
CCCTGTCGATCGGCGAGCGGAAAATACTTCTGATGCTGCTTCATCGACAAAATCAAGCATTCTTGCGGCACGCTCAGGAACATGGGATCGAACTCGCCCGCATACACGGCCGGCCACTCTACCAGGGCGGTGACCTCATCGAGGAGCGCGTCGTCCCACAGCGCCGTGGCGCCGGCAGCTGCGCGCGCGAGCTCAGCGCGGATGCGCTCGCGGCGGGCGTCGAAGTCGGCGATCACTTTGCCGTGTTCTTGCAAAGCGAGCGCATAGTCGTCCGCCCGTTGTAGGGTCACGTTCGCTTCACCGAGGAAGCGGTGCCCTCGCGTTGTGCGGCCGGCGCTCTGATCCAGAATCTTTCCGGCCACGACATTGTCCCCGTGGAGCATGACCACGCCATGCACGGGGCGCATGAATTCGACCTCGCCGTCGCCCCAGCGCATGCGCTTGGCAACCGGCAGCGCGGCGAGCGCGCTCTCTACTCGCGGCGCGAGCGCGGTCTCCAGCCTCACCCCCGCGACCACGCTGCGGTAGGCGAACACCTCCGACTTCCCATCTTGTTGGCGGGACAGTTTGTCTATCGCCACACCCTGCTTATTGGCGAATCCTTGCAATGCGGCGGTGGGCTTGCCGTCGGCATCCAAACCCGCTTTGATCGAGGGACCCTTGAGCACGACCTCTTTGTCGGCTGCTTTCTCGGCCACCTGCGTGATCGAGACGCCCAGCCGACGAGGTGTAGCGTAGACCGTGACCGCGCTGGTGTCGTCCAGCAGCCCGTCGGCTTTGAGGTCGGCCGCCAAGCGCTCGGAAAAGGCCGTCGCCAGCCGAGCGAGGCTCTTCGGGGGCAACTCTTCGGTGAAGAGTTCGACCAATAACGTGTGCATGATTGGATGCGACTAAGAGGAGGCGTGAACGCGGGCGGCGCGGCGCAGCATCGGAAATCCCAGCGCTTCGCGCGAGGCATAGTAGGCTTGCGCCACCAGGCGCGCCAGCGCGCGCACGCGACCGATATAGGCGGCGCGTTCGGTTACCGAGATCGCGCCCCGCGCGTCGAGTAGATTGAAGGTGTGCGAGCACTTCATCACCATCTCGTAGCCGGGCAACGGCAAGCCGAGTCCGATCAGTAGCTTCGCCTCGGCCTCGAACGTGTTGAAGTGCGCGAATAGCATCTCGACATTGCTGTGCTCGAAGTTGTACTTCGATTGCTCGACTTCATTTTGATGATAGACATCGCCGTACGAGACACCCTTCACCCAAGTGAGGTCGTACACGTTTTCCACCGCTTGCAGATACATCGCCAGACGTTCCAGTCCATAGGTGATCTCGCCCAGCACGGGCTTGCACTGCAGACTGCCGACTTCCTGGAAGTAGGTGAACTGCGTCACTTCCATGCCGTTCAACCAAACCTCCCAACCGAGTCCCCAGGCGCCCAAAGTCGGCGACTCCCAGTCGTCTTCGACGAATCGAATGTCGTTACGCTTGGGGTCGATGCCGAGTTCGGTCAAGGATTGCAGATACAGATCTTGGATGTTCGCCGGCGAAGGCTTCAACACGACTTGGTATTGGTAGTAGTGCTGCAGTCGATTCGGATTTTCTCCATAGCGACCGTCCTTGGGGCGGCGCGATGGTTGCACGTAGGCCGCGTGCCACGGCTCCGGACCGAGCGCGCGCAGAAATGTCGCCGTGTGGAATGTGCCGGCGCCGACCTCCATGTCGTAGGGTTGCAGCAGTGCGCAGCCTTGCCGTGCCCAGTAGCTCGCCAATTTCAAGATCACGTCTTGGAACGTCAGCATGCGCGCTTCAATTCGGAAAACGCGGATTGTAGCGAGAAAGCGATCGCCCTGCGTACGCACGAGCGCACACGCGTGCCGTTCGCGCGGCTAGCGTTTCGCGTTTCGAACTTGCAGCACGATCCAAAGCCCGAGCAAGACGAAGAAGATGAGCGTCCACTCGGGAATGCTGAGCGTGAGGAATCGCCAGCCGACTTCAGCGCACTCGCCGGAGCCCTGCAGCACCATGCGCAGCGCCTTGCTGAGCGGAAACGCCTGCATGATGTAGTCCAGGCCGGGGCCGCATTCGGGGACTTGATCGCGCGGTAAGTGCTGCAGCCACACGTGGCGCGCCGCGATCGCGGCGCCGACGCCGGCGGTCACCAATCCAAGTAGGGCGTACGCGAGCACGCCAGTCCGGCCCGGATTGTGAATCGCGGCGATCAAGAATACGGCGCCCAGCGCGATGACCGCGACGCGTTGAAATATGCATAGCGGACACGGGTCTTCGCCCAGCACGTGCTGAAGGTACAAGGCGAAGCCGATCAATCCGGCGCAGACGAGAAAACCGATGCCAAAGCAAACTCTGCGGCTAGGCATGAGTGAGGCCTAAGCGGTTGCGGGCGGTGAGGCGGTGCGCGTGAAAAGAAGCGCCGCGGCGATCATCGAACACGCCAACACGAGAAAGGCCGCGTTCCCGCCGCGCACGTATGGCGTGACACCGACGTATCCCGGGACCTTCGCTTCGAGCGAAGTCGTGGTGAACTCCGGCGCCCGGCTTAGCACGCGACCGCGTTGGTCGATGACGGCAGTGACCCCGGTGTTGGTCGCCCGCAGCATGAACCGCCCCGTCTCGAGCGCGCGCATCTGCGAGATCTGCAGGTGTTGTTGCGGTCCGAGCGAACGGCCGAACCAGGCATCGTTGCTCACGTTCACCAGCAGAGTGGCATTCGCCGCGCGGCGCGCCAGCGCCTCGCCAAAAAGGTCTTCGTAGCAGTTGGTCACGGCGATCTTCTGCCCGGCTACGTCCATCGTGGTCTGTTGCAAGTCGCCGGCGGTGAAATCCGCCAGCGGCATGTGTAGCAGATCGTCGTATATCCAACCGATGAGCCATTTGAATGGGATGAACTCGCTGAACGGGACCAAGTGCACCTTGCGGTATGTCTGAGTCGACGAAGCACCGATGCTGACGACACTATTGTAATAGACGTTGGGCGCGGTCGATTCCGGCACGCCGATAACCAGGTCGCCCTTGTGCGCGCGGACGTGCTCGGCGAGGCTCTGCAGGTATTCGGCAGGGACCTCTTCCAGAAACATCGGCAGCGCCGTCTCCGGCATGATCGTGAGCGCGCTGTTCGAGGCGAACACGAGTTGCGCGTAGAGTTCGAGTGTACGCACCGCGCTTTCCGGACGCCACTTGATATCCTGCGCGACGTTGCCCTGCAGAAGGCTGACCGAAGTTACCGTTGCGCTCGGGCGCGTCCAGGGACGTTCCAAAGACCAGCGGCTCACCGCGATGAGAAGCGCGACGCTGGCCACGGCTGCGAGCACCGCGAATCTGCCGCGCTGGAATGTCCCGCCGAAGCGCGCAAATCCGGACAGCAGCAGCGACACCGCGCCGGCTGTCATGCCGAGGGCGCCCGAGACGCCGTATATTCCGATCAATGGGGCGAGACCGACAAGCGGACCCGCCGGCACTTGGGAATAGCCGATCGCCAGCCAGGGGAAGCCGGTAAAGATCCAGCCGCGCAGCCATTCGAGCAGCGCCCACCAGGCGGGGAACGTGAGCAATGCTTGCGTTGCCGCGCGGCGGCGGGGAGTCCTTGCAAGCGCGCAGGCGATGGCCGGAAATAGCGCCAGGGCCACGACAAACAAGAGCGTGGCGAATGCGGCGAGCGGGGCCGGCATGTTACCGAAGTCGTGCAGACTGACGTAAACCCAGCTTACCCCGACTCCGAATTTGCCGAGGCCGAAAGCGAATCCGAGCCCGGCTGCTTGCAGTTTCGACCTGGCCGACGCGAGCAGGCTGATCAAGCCGGCGAGCGTGAGGATAGGAACGACAGACCAGTAGAACGGGGCGTATCCAAGCGGTGTAAGCGCGCCGAGCAGGGCGCTAAGCAGAAGTGGGGTTGCGATGCCGCGATCTGTTGGCGATGCGCGCGCTGGACTTAAATGACCGGACTCAGGTGCCGCGCTCATGCTCAGGGCGGGGCACCGCCTCGGTGCGGCGTTGGCGGTGCTTCTCGATGAGCAATACGTGTACCCTGCGACTGTCGGCCCGCACGACATGAAAAGTGACGTCGTTTGCGGTGACGTGCTCCCCGCGCTTGGGCAGGTGTCCGAACAGGCTGATCACCAAGCCGCCCACCGTGTCGTAGTCCTCGTCACTGAAGTTGGTGCCGAGAACCTGATTCAAGTCGCCGATTTCGGTCGTCGCCTTGACGCGATAGCGTCCGGTGCGATCGAGGATGATGTTGTCCTCGACCTCGTCGAAATCGTATTCGTCTTCGATGTCGCCCACGATCTGCTCGAGCACGTCTTCGATGGTCACCAGACCCGCCACACCGCCGTACTCGTCCACCACGATGGCCATGTGGTTGCGGTTGACGCGGAACTCCCGCAGCAAGACGTTGAGTCGCTTCGACTCGGGAATGAAGACGGCGGGTCGCAACATGTCGCGGACGTTGAATTCCTCTTCCCCCGCGTAGTAGCGCAGCAGATCCTTCGCCAGCAGCACGCCGATCACTTTGTCTTTGCTCTCATCGATGACGGGAAAGCGAGAGTGCGCGGTCTGGATGACGAAAGGTATGAACTGGTCAGGGCTTTGGTTGATGTCGATGACGTCCATCTGCGAGCGGGGAATCATGACATCGCGCACGTGCATCTCGGACACTTGAAGTACGCCCTCGATCATGGCGAGGGCGTCGCTGTCGAGCAGATTGCGATCGAAAGCCGACCGCAACAACTTGAATAGCTGCTCTCGGTCTTCCGGAGCGCGCAATAGCAGCGCGGACAACCGCTCCATCCAGCGAGGCCGCGTTTCGTCGATCAAGGCTTAGGAGGTCCGAGGGGGAGCGGTCACACTACCGAAACGCTCTATCCGCGTCAACCGAGACGAATTGCCGCCCACGGAACCTTCATCAAGATAGATTGAATAAC